>CALXVS010000026.1 GCA_944392145.1 uncultured Alphaproteobacteria bacterium
AAGACCTATACCATCGCGACAGATGAACGCCACAAACAGCTGTGCGAAGCCTCCACCTGCGGGCGAATCGTGGTGGGCAGCAATTGTGTGAATGCTGATGTCAATCATTGCATTAAGGGAGAGAGTTTTCGGAATGCTAGTGGCACATGTACACCATGTAATACGACAACAAACAGTGTCGGCAGCAATCAAACGCAGGAGTTAAAAGATTCCTGCAATGCATGTGAGGGACGCTTATGGGCGGCGCGCTGTTGTATCAAAAAGGATATGTGCACAGAGAAACAATTTTATCAGTTTAATGGTGGTAATGGACAGGTGAGATGTTTGAATTGTTCAGATCCGGCCTCTTATAACATCATTTACCATGGTGCTTATCCGGAAGATTATAAGTTAATGACTGATTCATGCAACGCCTGTACTAATGCAGCGGGTCAGAAAAACAGAAGTGTCGTCGGGAATGAGTGTGTTAAAACAGTGTGTGATGCAGGTGAGTTTATGGGCGCTGATGACAGATGTTATGCATGTTCTTACACAACCAAAATTGCCGTTAATGCAGGATCCGGATGCACGGATACGGCGTGTGAACGGGTAGAGGTAACGAGTGACGGTAAAACGTATTGCCAAATTGCCGATTGCCCGACCGACGGGACTTATGTCAACGTAGATGGCAGTTGTTATCCGTGTGCCGGCAGCACGCCGTTTCAATCAACAAAAGAGCAGTGTGATCAATGTTCCTCACCCCAACGTTTATGGTTAGGAACGGATAATGCCGACGGAACGGCCATAGGGAAATGTATGACCCAATGTAAAATGGGTGTAAGTTACCCTTATGACAGTGCAACATTTTGCTATGGTTGTGCGGGGTGGGTTGATGGATCAGGTTATTCAGGTACTTCGGCAACCGCTCGTGAATATTGTGAGGCCTGTGGTAATTATTTGGATGACGGATGGTGTGTCAGGCCCAATTCATGTGTACGAGGTTCCGAGTTCCGACGTAAAGTATCCGGTTATTCTTTTTGTGTAACATGTGATTTGGTGGATAAAATCAATATCGGAACAACGGCGGGACATCGTGATATTTGTTCGGCCTGCACAACCAAACCGCGTTTTTGGGTGGGATCATACTGCTATCGGTGCGATTCGGCAGAAACACCCGCTGTCACAACAGCCGAGGAAGAAGCCAGTTGTAACTCTTGCGCCGAACGCGAGGTCAAAGACGGGAAGTGTGTCCTGGTGCAATAAGAAAAAAGCATAAAAAAAAGCTGCCCTCCGATCGGCAAGGCAGCTTTTTGATTCGCACCCGACTTAGTTGATCAACGTATTGTCTAAGTGACGAATATCAGCGGCACCCGAAGTACCATCCGGTTGTGTCACATAGTCAACAACAGCACCGGCAACGGCAACAATTGCCAAACCGACTGCCAAAGCGGCCAACCATGTCCATTTAACTTTGCCGAAAATTGCCGCAAAAGCCAAACCGACCAAACCGAACCCGCCGACAATAAAGATTACCGAACGAACGTTTTGGAAAGTTGTAACCATACGGTTCAAGACTTCGTCAAATAAGCTGGATGAATCGGTTGCCATTGCGCTTGTTGCGACAAACGCCAATGCCGCCACAGCCGCAAACGACAAATATTTCACTGCTTTGTTCATTTTAGACTCCTTCTTTCACAACAACGAAACCGTTGCCCACAAATTTAAGACTACCATAGCCTTCAAGGTTTATAATACATCTTTTTTTGATTTTGTCTACTACTTTTTTAAAAAAATTAAAAAAACTTATGCTTCCCGAGAAGTTGTTAATAAAAAATTAAAGATTGTTCTTATATGATGCATTAAGATATCTGATGTACAACCGGTTAATTTTTAAGGAATGAACATGTTCAAAGAAAAAATTTTATTGAACTCAACTCTTGCTTCTTTGCTGGGGTTAAGTTTATTATGCACCTCTGCAGTAGCAGATAGCAACATCCCTGAATTGGCACAAGGTGATGGGGATCCGGCTGAAGTGCTACCTGAATTACCGATTGAAACAACTCTGCCTACTGAACCGGTCTTGGCTGAACAAAACACAAAAGAATCAATATCTGAAGAATCGGAACCAATTGTTGAAAATGAATTGAAACAAGATGAACAATTTGAAACTGCCGAGGATGCCGTAGCCACTATTACAGCCGAAGGGGATTTTGTTGTTCCGACATATTTGTTACCAATTGAACCGGCTACGTCGGCACAAGATATTAACGATGATGAAGTTGAAGTTGTTACAACAACTGTTGAAACAATTACCATGCCCGTTTTATCACAAAACGCGTCCTTGGCGGCTTCAAAAAAAATAGCTGTCCCTGTTTTGAAAACGCAAGAAGAAGTTTTATCGCAGATCAATGAAGGAAATGGCCTTAATAAAATTAAAGAACAAGAAGAAGTAAAAGTTGAAATTGATGAAGAGCCTCTTTCCGATAATGCTGTGATAGAAGATGAAAAAAGTCTTGCAGCCCCCAAAAAGCCCCTGTTGTTACCGTTAGCCCCAATTAAAGAACTGAAAAAAGATGATATCGGCCAGGTTGACCCACGACCGCAGCGGCGCATTATTCCATCAGATTACGCAGATCAAGTTGTCGCCGCATTGGAACGTAATGAAAAGGTGCCTTTTATCATGCCCCAAGAAGTGAAGGTTACTTTCTATCCCAATGCTGTTGATTTTTCGGGTCAAACGGTCAAATGGATTCGTGCGTTTTCATTGGCGGCACTATCCGATCCACGTTTGGTGGTTGATGTGCGCATCAGCACACAAAACCCTGAAATTCAAGCTAAACGTCTACCGCTTGTGCAAAACGTGCTGCTTAGCAACGGGTTATCGCCGCATCAAATTCAAATTACTTATGCCGATCGGCCAAGTGATACACTTATTTTGCGGAATATTATTAAACCCGAAGCGTATGAAACCGTTGAAACAAAAGGCATTCGCACAAAAAAAACAAAAAAATGGTAATTTTTTCAAACGACCTATTGTATATTTTGAAAAAATAAGATATTCTAGACAAACAGATTACATCTAAGGAGTCATAAGATGAAGCAGCAGTTATTAAAAAACGGATTTATATGCGGCCTAATGACATGTGCATTGGCACTGGCATCATGCTCAACAATGAAAGACGATTGTGAGGAAACGGCAATAACCGACATTGTGATTGAAGATGAAACACCCGTTTATCTGACAGAACATTATGTGGAAACACATGAAGTAGCTCCAACTGTTTTACCGGCGACACAAACTTTGTCAACGGCATCCGTTGCTGTTCAAAAAAGCCAGGCGGCCGATTTATCGTTATCGCGCCCTGCAACATTAAAAGGAACACCGGTTAAAGCAAAAGAGAAAGAACTGGATCCTAAAAAGGATATTGCTGTTTCTGCACCGGCGGTGCCAACTTCGGCAAAAACCCAAACCGTTATGACAAAGACCGTGACAAGTGTTCAAAAGAAACGCTCTCTTGAGGATCGCGTTTCTTATGGTGAAGAAGTGCATGATTGGTCCGCTGTATCGGGAGAAACTTTGCGTTCGTTATTGATGCAATGGGGTGAAAAATCCGGTTGGACGGTCGTTTGGAAACTGGATCGCGATTATCATTTAGAAGCCGGGGTTGTTTTCCGGGGTAAATTTACGGAAGTGGCCAGTGCTTTGATTCGCTCATTCGCACGGGCAACACCGGCACCGATCGGTACATTTTACCGCGGAAACCGTGTTTTAGTCATCAGCACACAGGAGGATGAGAATGCTAACTAAAATCTCAAAAATCGCTTTTGCCATGGCAATCGCGACAGGGTTGATGACACTGTCGGCGTGCAATAAGTATGTTGAAAAAACGAATCGCAAAATAGAAACAACGCTTGAACGGGCGGAAGAAGCTCTTGATCGGTCAACTATACCGGATTTGCCCGAACCGATTGACACGGTCCGAACAAATGACGATATTTGGTTGGGTTCGCAAAGTGTCAAACTGATGGAAGGGGATGCTTTACCGGCATGGGCTGAAAAAAATGATGCCATTACTTTGGCCATTGCTGAAGAGGCAACACTGTCTGTTTTGGCGCAGGAAATTACCGATTTAACAGGGATCAGTGTTCGTTTGGATGACCTGAAGTCAGAAAATGCTTTACCTGCGGAAACTGTTCCAGTCAACTATTCCGGTAAACTCAGTGGATTATTGAATTATCTTTCAAACAGATACAGTGTCTGGTGGCGTTACAAAAATGGTATTATTACGTTCTTTACCAAAGAAACACGTGTTTTTACTATTTATGCTTTGCCGACAGAAACATCTATGACAGCCAATATGTCAGGGTCATCTATGGGAATGCAAGGTGCTGACGGTTCGGCAAGTTCAACTTTATCAACACAAGCAAATCTTGCTTTATGGGAAAATATTGAAGCCGGTATTACCCAGGTTGTAGGAGAAGAGGGGCAACTTTCCTTTTCGCGTGTGACAGGAACAGTAACTGTGACAGCATCACCTTTTGTTATGCGTAAAGTAGCCGCTTACATAGCTAATTGGAATGAAAAGCTATCCCGTCAAGTTGCTATTTCTGTTAAAGTATTGCAAGTAACGCTTGAAAATGAAGATAATTATGGATTAGATCTGCGGGCTGTGTTTACATCAAATAAACTTAGTTCCAGTTTTGCAAGCCCCTATTACATTGATACGGCCGCTAGCACAACAGGAGCCGGGGCAGTTGGTTTGCTCTCTATGGCTTTAATTGATCCTAAATCCCGTTGGACGGATACAACATCTATTATTCAAGCCTTTTCTACTCAAGGAAAAACATCTTTGGTTACCAGTTCCAGTGTAACGACCTTGAATAATAAAATCGCCCCGGTTCAGGTTACAACATCACAAAACTATGTTAAAGAAACCAATGTAACCACATCGGGAACAGGGAGTGATAAAGATGTTGAAGTGGATATGGAAACAGATACCTTGAATTACGGGTTTACAATGGAAATTTTACCCCGTATTTTGGATCATGGGCGATTGATTGTGATGTTCTCGCTGAATTTGACAGACCTGATTTCTTTGGATACATTCTCGTCAAACGGCGGAACTCAGAATGACACATCAAATTCTGATGATTCTGATGATTCCGATGAAGAAGATGATGACACCAATGATGCAGATAATGAATCAACGACGGTTCAATTACCTAAAATGCAAACACGTGGTTTCATGCAGGAAATTGCCATGAAATCCGGTGCAACATTGGTTTTGACTGGCTTTGAAAAAGTCCAAGATAACACCATTACATCTGGTATCGGTAAAGCGAAAATGGGGCTTTTAGGTGGTCAAGCATATAATCAAAATGTTCGTGATGTATTGGTGATTTTGTTGACACCCGAAGTATTGGAGTCACCGTTATCGCCGGAAGCGCGAATGAGAGATTTTTAAAGGGAAAGGAACATCACGCTCATGGCAAATGGTTCAACGCCTCCCGAAGTCCCTACCCCTCCGGCATTTCAACCGAAAACCGTGCCGCAGGCAGCGCAAGAAACCGCTTTGTCGCAAAAGGGAACTGTTGTTATCGGCGGAACAACGTATGCCGTCGGGTTAACGTGGCAGCCGCTTCAAAATCCTGAAAATCCAATTATTGAAATTCGGGAGACACTTGAAGCGGAACAAGATGCTGATTTGTATTGTTTGCGCTCAAGCATTGCACCGCAATACGGAATCGGTCGTAAATCTATCGGGCATAAAGATGGTATGCCGGCGTTGGCGGCATCTGTAGCTGCTGCTGTTTCAAACAAAGAATCTATCTGCGCCATTTTTCAATTAAAAAACGGTTATTATTTTACCGCAATCAGAAATGATTTAATTCTGTCAGAAGAAGATGCTTTTTATGAAACCAAGGATGAAGCGCGTCGGGCTTTTTTTGCCATGATGGCGGTTCCGGATTGGGATTTAAAAATTGCACCGAAAGACTGGGCAGTTGAAGATGCAGAAAATATCAATCTGGTTGATTTATTAAAGCGGGCCCCAAAGTTTCGTTTGGTTGAATTATCCGCTTTAAAACGAACCAGTGTTTTGCTGTTTATAGCGGTTATTATTTTAATTTTATTGGGGATTGTCATTTACACAATTGTTTCTTGGTGGGATACTGTTTTTCCGCAAGAAAAAATTGTTGCTCTACCGACACCCGAGGTTATTAAGCCCGTTGAACCGATTCCCGAAAAACCAAAGCCATGGGAAAAAGTTCCTCAAACAGATATCTTTTTAAATAAGTGCTGGAACAATGCCTATCAGCTGAATGCCATGACTGTTCCCGGATGGCAACTAAATACCGTTTATTGCACACCTACGGGTATTTCAACCAGTTGGAGTAAATCATGGAATCAAGCTGGGCGAATTGCATGGTTGAAATCGGCTATCAATGAATATAAAATGTCTCGTATCAGTGTCAAAATTTCTGAATCGGGAACAAATGCCGACGGTTCCATCTCTTTTTCTGATATTCCATTGGTCGCTTCCGTTCCAACCTTAAGTGTAGATCAAATTCGCGATGATTTGATTGACATTTCACAAGCAACAGGTTTACGAATTGATTATCAACAAGAAAGTATTGTTGATCCTCCAACAGCACCGGATGGAACTATTCCTCCGAACCAACAGGTTTATCATTATTTCAGATTTTCCATTGTATCGCCTTACACACCGTGGGAATGGAAAGTATTTTTTGACAAATTCACTGGGCTTGAATTGTTAAAAATAGATTATGAACCGTCTCTTGACTCCTCAACAAAATGGAAATATGAAGGGAGAATTTATGCAAAATAAATCTTTATTATTACTCGGCACGTTGATTGTTTCAACTGTTTTAAGTGTTCCTGCCTGCTTTGCACAGGAAGTGGCACAAGATGTTGATGAAAAAACAAAACAGTTGTTAAATTCTGAATTGTCTGATATCAACACCGAAACAAAAAACGTTGTTGACTTCCCCAATCGTTCCTCATTGGGAACATTAGAGTTAGCCTCTTTACCCGGAACGCGTGAGTCAATTATTACGGGTCCCGCGGCCATGGAACCGTCTGTTTCACGGAAAGATTTGCCCAGCGAACAGTTACTGGGACGCATCACACCGGAAGTCTTTCAGGAAATGGCCGATTTGGAACGCGGGAATGTTTTTTTAAAACTTCAAATGCAGAAAGAACAACTTAAAAACGATTTGGAAGCTTTAAAGGCTAAATACCGTCAAGCGCGTTTAGATGAAATTGCCAAGCGTGAAAATGTGGTGCGTAGTCGTATCAGCTGGTGGCAGGATCAAGAAAAAATTCGTCTTGAAATTGAAAAGAAAAAGGCTGAAACCGAGGCTATTGAACAAAAAATTGAAGAAGCTGAAGCACTGCGGGATCAATTACGCGCTCAAGCCATGGAGCGGGCAAAAAATGCACCGGAAGAAATTAAAACTGTTATCAATATTGAACCTGAAAAAACATCCATTGTCTTTGCTGATCAATATGCTTTGATTGACATTAAAGGAGCCAAGGGTGTTTTAAAAGCACGCTTAAAAGATTTGAAGGACTCAAAAGTCCTGACAGTTCAAGTGAATGATGTTTTGCCCAGTGGACACACCGTTAAAAACATTACTAAAGATTCAATTTTTGTCGTCTATGGAAATCAACAGAATTCATTAACGATTTTACCGGTCTTGAAATCAAATTAAGTGATCTTATTTTTTAAATAAGGAGCTTTAATGGATGAATTAACGAATGAAAAAACCGATTCGCGCGCCGGTAACGGGTACCAAGGGCCACCGGCGCCACCGGTTTTGCCAAAAGTTAGTGTTCCGCTTCATATGTCCGGAAATACCGTTATGCCCCCTATATCAAGTGAACCGCCCGTTGTTTCATCAATGGGAATGACAACACCAAAACCAGCAACCACATCGGCGGTTCCCCTTTTAAACAACGATACGGTATCTGAAAAATTGGAACAAAAAGATTTAGAACCGCCAAAAGTGTTTTCTCTGCAAGAAAAAGCACCCGTTAAAAGTGGTGTGGAACAGGAAACACCAGTTTCGCACGATGAAACCGCTAAACAACCTTCTCAAAAAAATCAAAGCTTCTTTAAAACATTATTTTCAATCGGGGCGCCGGACACTGCACCGACGGAAACTTCTGTTTTATCATCGGATATGAACACAAAAACACTATCGGCAACATCGGTTGCTGCAGGTTCGCTATCGGCATCAGCAACATCCAATATAACACCGTTCGCATCAGACACAAAAACACCTTCAGTACCATCGGCGGTACCAAGTGTTACAACATCATCGGCACCATCCAATGTCACAGATGAAAACACGGAACAAAGCACCACAGAACCCCAGCAAATGCCCGCTCCGCGTGAAGTGGCCCCTTTAAAAAACGATTCTGAACAAAAGGAACAATCCACAATTACAGAAACATCTGATCAACCGTTTTATAAAAATCCAAATTTCTTTAAGACGTTATTTTCAAACGGAAATGAATGTATTACCGCTCCTGCCGGTTCTTTTCCGATTAAGGAAGACATGCGCACTTTATTAGCATTATTTTCTAATGGTCGCTTTTTTGTTTCGGAAACATATAAATTTGACGGAAAAGTTCTTGGTTTTGAATATTTAGCCAAAAAGCGGCGTCTTCAGATCGGTGCACCCGAATATGTGCCGATGGCGGTATTGGAAAACATTTATAATTACGCAGCAAAAATAAAAACCCCCGTTGTTGAAGAGGATGAAGAAGTCCAAGAACAAGCTCGTATGCAACGGGACTTCATTACAATTATTTCACGGGCGGCATTTTATCGCGTTTCCGATATTCATGTTATTGTTGCGGATCGGACAACAATTATGTTCCGCGTCAACGGTTTGATGCAAACAGAAATGGAATACAATAAAGAATGGGGTGAAAGTTTTGTGCGCGCGGCGTTCGCTTCATCCGATATTTCCGATTCCAACTATGCCCAAAATGAGTATCAAGCCGCCCAAAAGCTGGGTCGAACACCCTTGCGTGGATCCGGAGGAAAATTGGTTTTACCAAAAAACGTATTGGGTATTCGGTTACAGTTTAACCCCATTGCTTTCGGATCACGTTATGTGATTATGCGCTTGTTGTATGCAGAAGATTCAAGTGCACAAACTTCCAGCCTGGAATCGTTGGGCTTTACAAAAAAAGAAACCGATATCTTATATCGTTTGCGCGCATTGCCAACAGGAATCGTTATTGTATCAGGACCAACCGGCAGTGGTAAATCCACTACCTTACAGCGCAATATGATTGCCATGCTTCAAGAACGCAATTTTGAAACAAACCTTATTACGGTGGAAGACCCGCCTGAATATCCGATTCCCGGGGCACGGCAAATGCCTGTGACCAATGCCATGGTTGAAGAGGCCAAAGACCGTGAATTTACAAAGGCCTTATCCGCCGCTTTACGTTCCGACCCTGATTCGTTAATGATTGGGGAGGTGCGAACTCTGTCATCCGCAGATTTAGCCTTTCGTGGCGTTTTATCCGGTCATAACGTTTGGACAACGTTGCATGCCAACAGTGCACCGGCTATTTTAACCCGTTTAAAAGACTTGGGTGTTGAAGATTTTAAACTACAGGATCCCGAAGTCATCAAAGGCCTGTTAGCACAACGCTTATTCCGTAAAAATTGCCCTTATTGCCGTATTGCTGCGAAAGATAAACCAAATCATCCGGCAGTCCAACGCCTGCGAACGGCTTTCGGCGATATCGGAATGGAGTATGCCTATTTACGGGGAGCAGGCTGTAAACATTGTGATTTCCGTGGTGTCAAAGGACGAACAGTCGTTGCCGAGTTTATTTTACCCGACACCACATTTTTAGATTTGATGATCAAAGGGGAAACCAAAAAAGCCGTCAACTATTGGATCAGTGATTTAAACGGTCAAACACTTCGTGAATCGGCACAGCAACGTATGCTTGAAGGAATCATTGATATTGAGGAAGTTGAACGCTGGACAGGTTTTTTGGATCAACTGATCACCGCATAAAGAAGAGGTAACATATGGCAGCTGATTTTAGAACAAAAAAACGATCTACGCTGACACAATCAGCGATGTCAACGTCTAATGTCATCAACACGGCTTATGCCAGGTTCATCGTTCGGTTGTATACATCTGATCGTTTATCCTTTTACAGAAAGCTGATGGCTTTATTACGGAATCGGTTTTCGTTGATGGATGCATTGGATCGTATGTATCAAATCGCCTCAAAAGAGGGGAAAAATCCCAATGATACAATGGCATTGGCTATTATTTCCTGGATGCGTTCCATCCAAAACGGTGATACTTTTTCTGTCGCATTGCGTGGATGGGCCCCTTCATCCGAGCTGTTAATGCTTTCTGTCGGCGATGTTGCCAACTTGGAACAAGCTCTTGCGAATACGATTCGCGTCGTAGAAGGGATGAATCGTATGAAAGGACCGGTTATCAACGCGATTGCTTATCCGTTATTCTTAATTTGTATGGTTATTTTTCTTATTTGGGGTGTCGGCGTCTTCATGGTTCCTCCCATGGTTGAAGCTGTTCCGACTTTGATATGGTCAGGTTTGGCAAAATCCTTAGTTGATTTATCAAACTTTGTTAATGATAACCCTGTTGCTTTATTTGCAACTTTGCCGGTTGTTTTGACAATTATCCTTATTACCTTACCTCGTTGGAAAGGAAAAATTCGGGCAAAATTTGATAATGCGCCCCCATGGTCTATCTATCGGATTTTCGTGGGATTAGGTTGGTTATTGTCTTTATCGGCATTAGTCAAAGCCGGAACACCGGTTTCAAAAGCAATGCGTTCTTTACGTTCTGATGCATCGCCATATCTGCTTCATCGGATTGATCGTGCTTTAGTCTTTATCAATAACGGCGATAACTTGGGTGAGGCACTTTATAAAACAAACCTGAACTTCCCGGATGAAATTGTTATTGGTGATTTGCGTATCTATGCGGAATTAGATAACTTTTCGGAAGCATTGGAAAACCTGTCAAATGATTGGTTGGAAAGCTCTGTCCGTGATATTGAACAAAAAGCAGCGGTTTTGAATGGTATTGCTATTTTGGCGATTGCCGCTGTCGTAGCTTGGGTTGTTATGGGCACATTTGCTATGCAAGAGCAAATGGTCTCCGGCATGGGTCTGGGGTAACTCAACCGTCACAAAGTATAAAAAAGGGCGCCCTTGGCGCCCTTTCATTTTTTTTATTTCATTAGGGACAAATCAATCCCGCCCCTCTTACATAGTTGTAAATTTCGGCGCGCGTCAGTTCAATACTTTGCCCGTCTGTTGTAATACAAACACCCGATTCAGGAATATCATTATGAAAGTTGACCAGTCCTTGAACATCTTTGTTTTCTTTATAAAAGACATGCAACCCTTCTTTAACACCATTTTGATAAGGTGTTTGAGCTCTTAAAATACCGTTTTCATAATATTCGGATACAATACCTTCTAATAACCCATTACGATAAATCCGCTCGGTTTTTAAATTGCCATTTTCATAAAACGTACGTGTTGGCCCATCTAAAACACCATCACGGCACGTGCTTTCAATCGCTGCAATACCTTTAGGATGATAAATTTCTTTTAATGAATCACGTTTTTGTTGCTGATATACCTGATCAATCATAAAAGCTTCGCCGTCATAATACCGTTCAACAACCCCACTGACAGGTTGGTTATTTTGACGACAGGATAAAATAGCTTCATAGGGCGTCGTATCCATCCGATACGTTCGCAAATTCGTTTCTTTTCCGTCCGGAGATAAAGAACACGCTGTGCAAATAGCCAGCCCTAATATGGATGTCAATTGAAATCGCATAAGTTTCCCCTTTTCATAAAATGGATCCGCATATAAGGGTATCCTTTTTTTCATTTTTTTTCAAGTAAAAAATACATACTTTACGGTTGACAATCGTAAAAACGAACACTTGGAGTCATCAATCGGCAACTGAATCCCCATTCCTCACGAAATACAGCACGTTTACCCGTCTGATGACAAACCTCTTCAGCCAGAATATCAACTTCGCTTATAAGACTTACCCAGGCATTATAACAAACGGCAGGGTTTTCTGGCCTTGAATAGCCGATGGGATTAACCTGCCCCGCCTCCCGCCGGGTATCTACAAACGGTTGAACAACCGAGCACGCATTCAATAAAACAAGGCAGACCACTCCCCCCATTAACAACCACTTATGTTGGCTGCATCGAGCAAGAAAGGGAAATAAAAACTGATTATTCAACATTTGCCGTATTGGAACGTGACTTTAAAATATTTTCCAACTGCATACAGGCTGCTTCCTCATCAATGTTTTTCACAACTGCATACTCTGAAACCAAACGCCCTAACGCTTGCTCAAAAATCTGCCGTTCACTATAGGTTTGTTCCGTTTTTTCAGGACCTTTATATAAATCTCGCAATACTTCAGCAACCGCCAACGGATCACCCGAGTTAATTTTCACGGTGTATTCTTGAAACCTTTTACTCCATTGAATACGCCGTGTTTTGGACTTCCCCGACAACACGGCAACCACACCCGCCATCGTTTCTTCAGAAGCAACTTCCCTCAGCCCCGTTTTACACGCATTGATCAATGGAATCCGCAGTGTCAACTTTTCTTTTGTAAAATTGATGGCAATTAACTCCAAACTCTGCCCCGCAACAACCGTCTCTCCGATCTCGGTTACCCGACCGACACCGTGGGCGGGATAAACAACAAAATCTCCAGGGGTAAAGCTTACTTTTTGTGTCATAAAAATCCTCCGTTACACCTTAACAATGAATCTGATTATATCATACTTTTCCCCGTTTTTAAAGTAAAAAAAATAAATTCAAAAGTATAATATTACCGAATTTAAGCCACAATTTTGGAAAATTCTTATATCAGATAAAAAAACTTGATTTCATCAAACACTTTTGATATAATGCGTTTTAACGGGCCTGTAGCTCAGTTGGTTAGAGCTGTCCGCTCATAACGGATAGGTCGGGAGTTCGAGTCTCTCCGGGCCCACCAAATTTAAAAGCCACTCCTTTCGGGGTGGCTTTTGTTATATGTTGCAAGACATTTGGAAAGTTCGATAGTTTAACGTCAAAAAATCGCTAATTTCCGTAAATTATCGAACTCATAAATACAATTCTCTTACAAAACAAGCACTTATATCAGGTTCAAGTCCGGTCAGGGTCCCATGTTATCAAATAATCTAACCTTATCTTCTCTTGAATTCTTTACAACATACCCTTATATGTTTCTCAAAGGAGAATCAAATGCTAATAGCAAAGGTAAATGGAGAAAGATGTCATGCAACCAAGGGAGCAAAAGGAATTTGTCCTTTTTGCGGCAAAGAGGTTATTGCTAAATGCGGAGAACAAAAAGCTGCTCATTGGGCTCATAAATCCAGGAAAGAATGTGATACTTGGCATGAAAAAGAAACAGATTGGCATTTGATGTGGAAAAATTATTTCCCTATAGAATGGCAAGAAATTATCAAGTATGATGGACAAACTGGTGAAAAGCATATAGCAGATGTATGCACACCCCAACAATTTACATTAGAATTTCAACATTCTCATATCAAACCAGATGAACGACGCTCGCGAGAAAATTTTTACAAGAACATGAATTGGGTTGTTGATGGAACGCGTCTACAAAATGATTTCAAAAGGTTTTCTAAAAAAATCAAAGAGAATTCTGACATAAAAATTATAACTCAAATACATACTGTAGACCATAAATTCCATGTTGGAAATATTTTAGAGATTAGTTTTGCAGAAGAGGCATTTCCTAAAGATTGGATGGACTCTACAGTTCCTGTTGTATTTGATTTCTTGGGGACGAATAGCATTACAGATAAAAACGATATAAGACAATGTGTCTTTTGTTTATTGCCTATAAAAACTTCAGGGTGTGATAGATATGGCATCCAGATATTAAAATCAGCATTTGTAGAACATGCAAAAACAGGATCGTGGGAAAACTTCGTGAAACAAACAGAGATCGGTTTACAAAATATGATGAAACAACAGGAACAAGCAAGGATAGCATATTATAACTCAATCCCCACAAGACATTATTACCGCAGAAGAAGAAATTGGCGGTTATAATTTTCTTGACATTCCTAGCCCCAGTCAATATCATACAAGAAAGAGAAAGTATTAAACATGAAAAAATTGTTATTAGGAACATTATTTTTGGTTACAGGTTGTATCTCAAATGGAGTATTCTCACCAAGCAAAACTATCCTAAATCCAAAATGCGAGGATGTATATCAAGAAATTGAAGTTTTTCAAGTCCTTGATAACTATATTCTTGGTCACGTCTGTAGAGAAAAATATGAATACTCAGGAAATTGTTCAGATTCTATTGTAGTGTATATGAAAAAAGATAAAGATACTGTTTATTATGATAATCAAAAAATTCAGGTTCCAAATGGCAAATGCATAAGTTATTCAAAATCGTACACCTATGAAACAAAAAGTAAAGATACAAAAACGGTCCCCGTTGTGAAATTTGTCGACACAGAAATATCAAATCCTGAATATGAAAAATGGAAAAAAGAACAGCAGAAGTTGGAAAAATAGTTCAACTTTTTTCCTCAGGGGAAAAAAGCTAAAATTGGTTTTGAATCTCAAAGGTCAATTCTTTTAAATCGGCCAAATTGTTGGCTCGAAACTCGTTAATTACACTCCACCATAGTTAACGGCTCCCATCGCGGGGGCTGTTTTCTTAAATAAAAGAACATGTTCGGTGTCCTTTTATTAATAAGAACAGTCAAATTTTCATTTTAAAAAGAATCCTTTTCAACAAAAGAAAATCCTCTATCCGGTTTGTTTTTCAAACAAAACAATCGGCATTTGAAATTCACCTATTTTTTGGACACCAAAAACATTTAAAAAACCTGTTTTTTGGTAAAAAGGGACGGCAGGTCCGTCACGCCATGTCCAAGCCAATCCTTTTTTAAAACCCAAATCTTTTTTTTCTTGAAAAATCGTTTGAAGCATGAATGATCCGATTCCCTGTCTTTGAAAGGTCGGTTCAACATAAAGGGCATTGATTTCAAAACAATCCGGTTTCGGATAAACAAGATAGGCATAGGCCACAACCCTTTTTTGATAAAGCGCAACAAAACATTCCGTTTTTTCCAAATACCGCCGCGTGCGTTCTATAACATCCCGATCCATAACCAGGGCATCCAATACATTGTCGGGCAGGAATCCTTTATAAGAAAGGCGATATGTTTTAATATGGACGCGTTTAATGGCTGCCGCATCCGCGGCAACAGCATGCCGAATTGTTACGTTCATATTCATGCGACACCACTTTCCAAAATACAAACCTGCCGCTGGGATGGAGCAATTTCGGCCATAGCACCATAAGGCAAAACCAATTGGGGCACCGTATGTCCAAAATCCATATGTGTCACAACCGGTAAATCCAAACGCCCGTATTCTTTTAAAATTTTTAAAATCATATCATCAAAATCCGGAAAGTGATCTATCCAGGCTTGTTCTTTTTCTTGTTCATGCGGTGCAAAATCCGTTCCCGGACGGGCAAACAACAATCCGTTTATGCGTTCTAAAATACCTCTGGCACCTAAATTGCGCATCCAATATCCGAAAATTGCCGGAGGAACCATATCTTCCGAAGTTTCCAAAAATAAAATACTGCCTTCAAATGCTTCCAAATCCGGATAAATAAGTGTTCCGGACATGATATCCGCAAACATATCAAAACACCCGCCGATTAAACGGCCGCGTGCCAACTGTGTTCCTCCGATAAACCGCCACGGTAACGCTGGATGCCGCTTTCTGAGGCGATTTTGCGCCCAATCCACATGCTCTGTTATAAACCCGTCACGATTTTCGGGTAAAACACCAATTGGCTTTGATTCAAATAACGTTTGCCGTGTATTTTGAATCATATAATCTAAAATACCGCCGTTTTCGGCATATCCGAATAAAAGGGACGCCGAATAAAAGGATGAAACACCGGCCTTAAAACACATCAAATGATTAGCAGTTGTATCACTCATCCCCAAAAAAACTTTCGGATTTTGCCGAATAGTATCAAAATGATCCGGTGTCATATGGCGCAACAGACGAATGGTGTCATCTCCACCGATACAGGTCAGAATGCCTTTAATTTCAGGATCTTTTAATGCCATCATCCAATCCGACAACCGGTTTTCCGGATGGGCATAAATTTCTTCGGGTGTATCCAACGTGTGCGGCATTTCAACAATTTGAACACCGAAAGCTTGTTCAAATTGGCGTTTCCCCTGTTCATAGCGTTGTCGGAATAAACCAGCTCCCCCCCAAGATAAGGAAACCGCCGCCAGACGATCCCCTTTTTTTAGTGCTTTGGGTTTTAACAGTGTTTTCATCTAACCCTCCGTTTTTTCCATTATATAATAAATTTTATACTTTTTCAAACTTTTTGACAATGTATCGTCCTCCCCTTTCCAATAAGCGATAACTTATTTCAATCACAACGCCACCGACGATACAAATAACGACATCGGATAAAAAACTCTCGGTACAGTTTTTAAAATATATTTTACGAAAAAATCCAAACCATAACATTTGCATCAGAAAAATACCATAAGTCATTTTTCCCGACAAACAAATCAATCGTATATTTAAAAGCGGACTGTTTTTAAAATAAAGCACTAACCAAACCAAAAGCAATGCCTAAGGTGCCGTCGGGAAAGCGGTTGTTTGCCATCCCATGAAAAAAGGAATATTAAACAAATGATCATAGACACAAAAAATATATGCCGCACTTAACAACCCGGCATAGAACACCCAAAAAGTCTTTAAATGATATCGTCCCAATAAAATACCTCACCAAACAAAAGCCCTCTTCCGATAAAAAGGCGATAATTAAAACCCGACATTCCCCAAGTAACAGCCAGCATTTCATAAAAAAAGCAAAAGCAAACGACACATATCGTTCCCGCAAAGGGCCGTCGGGACATGGCATATAAAAACGGAAATATTATCAATAACTAGAATAAAAAAGAAATATAATAGTTTCCCTGAGCAAAGAAACCACCCTGAAAAAACAATTTAAACAAATATGGTGTTATTTCAGTGTTTCGTTTTATAATTTCAATTCCAAATACAAAGCCAAAAGGAATGATAAACCGCATTTCTTTTGTTAAGAAAAAAGCCGGCTTAAACCAATGATCAATTAAGCCACCTGCCTTGTTCAAAGAGCAACTCCATGTAACCCCCGAAATAATCAAAAAAACAGGGAAGCACATCAAAACGATATATGTAAAACCAAGTGTTGGTGTTAATGGTTTTAAACACGAATGTAAAGCAATAACACAGATAATTGCTAAAAACTTTAATGTGTCTAATGCATTAACGCTCCGGTCAGTTACGCTGGATTACGTTAGCAGTTCAACTTCCATCTCTTCAATGAAGAGATACACATTTATGTTTCCTTGTCAAGTTTTTTTACACTAAAAAACGAAATTTTATAAAAAAAATAATGCCTAACTGTCCTTTAAAAATAAAAAAACAAAGAATCTCGTATGGTATATTTTGTCTTAATTTTTTAAAATTTATGCTTTTATTAAAAAAGAGGAGCTTTTGATAAGCTCCTCTTTTTGTGCGATACGGATATTTTCAGGATTAATATCCCATACCGCCCATGCTCCCCATACCGGGCATACCGCCGGCATCATGTGAACAACCGCACTTTTCTTCCGGCTTGTCCGCCACCATGGCTTCTGTCGTAATCAACAGACCACCAATAGAGGATGCCCCTTCCAAAGCGGTCCGCACCACTTTGGTCGGGTCAATAATACCGGATTTAAACATATCGGTATATTCACCTTTTTGTGCATCATATCCAAACGATACATCATATTTTTCCAACAGCTTACCGACAATAACGGAGCCGTCAACAGCGGCATTTTCCGTGATTTGACGAATCGGTGCCTGTAACGCTTTGCGGATAATATCCACACCGACACGTTGATCATCATTCGTCGGTGTCACCGCATCCAACGCTTTGGTTGCATACAGTAAGGCTACACCACCGCCCGGAACAATACCTTCATTTACCGCGGCTCGCGTCGCATGTAAGGCATCATCCACACGGTCTTTTTTCTCTTTCACTTCCAATTCGGATGCCCCACCGACTTTAATCACCGCAACTCCACCGGAAAGTTTGGCCAAACGTTCTTGTAATTTTTCACGGTCATAATCCGATGTGGTTGTTTCAATTTGCTGCTTAATTTGGGCGACCCGTGCGGCAATGGCCGCCTTATCACCGGCACCATCAACAATGATTGTATCCTCTTTTGTAATCGTCACGGTTTTCGCCGTTCCCAACGTCGCTAAAGTTACATCTTCCAGTTTCATACCCAAATCGGCCGAAACCACCTGCCCGTTTGTCAAAACAGCAATATCTTCCAACATAGCTTTACGGCGATCACCAAATCCCGGCGCTTTAACGGCAGCAATTTTCAATCCACCGCGCAGCTTATTCACAACCAATGTAGCCAAAGCTTCCCCTTCAATATCCTCGGCAATAATCAACAAGGGTCGTGATGTTTGAATAACCGCTTCCAATACCGGAATCAACGGCTGCAGATTTGACAACTTTGATTCGTTAATCAAAATATACGGATTTTCCAATTCAACCATCATTTTTTCCGGATTTGTCACAAAATACGGGGACAAGTAACCGCGGTCAAACTGCATCCCTTCCACAACATCCAATTCGGTTTCCATACCTTTGGCATCTTCAACGGTAATCACCCCTTCATTGCCGACTTTTTCCATCGCGCGGGCGATATAATCACCGATTGACGCATCGCCGTTCGCTGAAATCGTTCCGATTTGGGCAATTTCTTCGGATGTAGAGATTTTTTTGGAACGTCCCTTTAAATCCGCGACAACCGCTGCAACCGCCATATCAATACCCCGTTTTAAATCCATCGGATTCATCCCGGCGGCAACGGCTTTAGACCCTTCCCGAATGATGGATTGTGCTAAAACAGTCGCCGTCGTTGTTCCGTCACCGGCAATATCCGCCGATTTTGAAGCAACCTCGCGTACCATTTGCGCACCCATGTTTTCAAATTTATCGGCCAATTCAATTTCTTTGGCTACCGAAACACCGTCTTTTGTAATGCGGGGAGCACCATAAGACTTGTTTAAAACCACATTGCGCCCTTTTGGTCCCAACGTGACTTTAACCGTGTCGGCCAACATATCAACGCCGCGCAACATCCGTGCCCGTGCATCTGTCCCGAATTTAATTTCCTTTGCTGTCATTTTATCTTCCTTTCTGATGTAAACTTATTCCAAAATACCCAAAACATCGCTTTCTTTCATGATTAACAGATCTTCACCGTCAATCTTGACTTCCGTTCCCGACCATTTCCCAAATAAAACACGGTCACCCTCTTTTAAAGTCATCGCAACTAATTTACCTTCATCATCGCGACCGCCGGGGCCAATCGCCATAACAACACCTTGGGACGGCTTCTCCTTGGCCGTATCGGGAATAATAATACCCCCGGCTGTTTTCTTTTCCTCTTCCATACGTTTAATAACAACGCGATCCAATAACGGTTTGAATTTCATGTTTTTTTATCCTTTCATTACTTTCCTGTTCTAACTATCGCCAACCCGTTAAAAGCGGCGATCATCTGCCAATAAATACGCATGTATGTCACTTTTGGTATTTTGCATTCTTATATCACATAGTATGCGCTTTAAAAAAAGTCAAGGGGAAAAACAACTTTTTTAATACTGTTTTTTCAAAAGGAGGATATTTTAAAAAAAATTAAAATAAAACAATGTATTAAGTTAAAATTTAAATCATAAAAAAAGGATCGTTTCTTTTACAGAAAAAGGAACAGATAATAATAAATGATTACGGCTGATGCTTTTCATCATCGTTAAGATGCTCCAAAAAATTGCCCCACCTCCGTCATCATGCTTATCCCCTGTTACCCCCCCCAAAAAAAATCTGCATTTAGGGACAAATCAAAAGTCTATAAAATCAGAATTAACAAGACATTTTCCCATTATAAAACAATGGGATAAAACAAAAAATACACTGTCTAAAGAAAAGGATCGTTAGAATGTAACGCTCTTTTGGATTAAGTTAGCATGTTTTAAGAAGTGTGTCAATAAAAAAATAAGTTATTGTAATTGAATAAAAAACATCTATTTTGGAATGGGGTATTTTTTTTCTTTTAAAATATGTCTAAAAAAAAGGATCCTTTATTTAAGACAAAGGACGGTATTTTTATAAAGGGAGGCAGGGCATGCGTTTTAAGGGATTTTTCAACAAGGGTGTTTTTTTAAAGTGGAATCAATGTTCCGGGATCCTCGTGTCAAGCACAAGGATGACATGGCATTGGTTGTTCGCTATCGCGGGTAAAGCGCTCTCATTTATTCGGGAGGCTCGCAATGCCAAGCATGCCGGACAGCGGTGTGTCGTAGACGGGAATAAGTTGTCACAGACGTTGACGCAATCTCAAATGTCATCCTTGCGAAAGCGAGGATCCAGGGCAAATAATACCGCTTCTTTTGTTGGGGATATCTTCCCCAACAAAAGAGCTTTATCACAGTGCA
>CALXVS010000027.1 GCA_944392145.1 uncultured Alphaproteobacteria bacterium
CCCCCCCTCCCCAACAACAAAATACCCCCGAAAACGGGGGTATTTTTGTTGGCGGAGAAGGAGGGATTCGAACCCTCGGTACGGATAAACCGTACAACAGATTTCGAGTCTGCCGCATTCGACCACTCTGCCACCTCTCCTAAACGGAATAAAAATCCATTAACGAATTTGCCTTATACTGTCTTTTTGCAAAAAAAGCAATAAAAATTTTAAACACTCTTGTTTTTTCCCGTGACCTTCAGATATAATAAAAGAAAAATCGTAAAAAAGAGGAACAAATGCAAAAAACACACTTTTTATATGGCATTGCCGTGATGGGCCTGGCATTTTGCATCATTGTAAGCACTGTTTTTCCCGCTGCGGCTCAACGCAAACCCGCCCAATACGCCGAACAGGAAACACAAACGTCCAAAACCCGCAAAAAAAAAGCACCCTTTGCCTGTGGTTACGAACAGGCCATTCGTGTCGCTGGTTTTGTCACAAACCCGCCGTTCGGTTGGGTAGATGTTTTTCCCTCTCCCGTCGGTTCCGAACAAGACTTATATTTAAACGACGGTTATGCCTATAAATTATTTGAAAAAATGACAAAAGACATGGGACTTAAAATCAAAAATGTCGGCTTTTTATCCTATCACGATGCATTACGTGCCCTTAAAAAAGGAGATGTTGATGTTTTAACAGGCGCTTATTATGACAGTCGCACGTTAGGTGTCGGCACAAAAATCTTATATCCCAGTTATTTTGCCAACCCGTTTACGGTTTTTTTTAAAAAAGGGAATGAAAAACAAATCAACTCATTTGCCGACTTTGCGGGATTAAAAGGTGCTGTCCGGCAGGAAGAGCTCATCTATTCACTTATTTGGCGCAACCTGCCCAAAGGAACTGATTTAAAACAAGTGACCGGCGCTCGTCAGGCTTTTACCATGCTTATGAACGGTGAAATTGATTTTCTGCTCTCCAGCGCCTATGCCGGTGAAGCAGAAATTCGTCGCTTTAAACTGATGGATGATGTAACAATGTCCCAAGTTGTGTTAAGTGCACCTGAACTATTTTACCTGTTTTCCACAAATTCCGAATGTGTTAAACTGATGCCGCAATACGAAGAGCAATTGAAAAAAGAAAAGGCTGATGCAACCACCGTTCAAAAAGGAGTCATTGATTACATTGACACTTGGGGCAGGCGGTTTGCCGACATGCCCCCTTTAACGGAAGAACTAGAAACTCAAAAAAAGCCCTAAAATATTTAGCGGCTGCTACCTTGTGTAAAAAAGGACATAACGGAATGAATGAATCCTTTTTTCCCTTTATCTTGTGCATTTGCCAACGTTTGTTTTAAGGTTGACGGATGCTTTTTTCGGTTCTTTACATTCCCTGCGTCTCTGTTTTTTTCGGGGGAATGTAATTCTACCGGCAAATCAATCGTCCGATTGGGGTCAAAATTCGGGTTCAACCTTCCTTCCTCACGAATCGCACGTTTAGCTGCCTCTAATAACCGTGGATCAACTTGTGCTTCCTGGCCACATAATGCCTTGTTTAAGGCCTCAAACTCTTCCCGACCAAACTCTATGTCCTTATCCATGGCCACATCCATGGCTGCCATTATACCCGTATGCCGTTGTTCGGAGTTATTATATCCGCGCGGATTTGAAATCACCTGATAATTACCGATCTTATAATTATTTGCCGTATGCACATGACCATGTGCCCACACTTTAATATTCGGATGTGTTACAATAAACTCTTCTAATTGGACTGAAAAGAGAAAAAAATATTTCCATTGAAAAAACATAAAAAGCCCGGTTCTCCCGGGCTTTTTATGTTAGATTTTTTACTTATCAGAAACATCTTGATTTCTGAAAAAATCATTTAACTTCATCGTAACCGCTAACAATGGCCCCAAATGATTATCCTTATTACTTAAAGCAAAAGCATTCACATCTTTGGGAAAACACTTACCCCCATAGCCAAACCGTCCATCGGGTCCGGGCACATGTGTATGTGTCGGGCTTAAATAACCGCTTAATAAAAAGCCTTCCCGCACCCGATTATAATCGGCGTTATTCAAACGGCATAGTTCATAAATACCATTAAAGTAGGTAACCGCCAACGCACCAAATACATTATGGGCATATTTGGCAATTTCCGCTTCTGTAGATGTCATATGAATGATTTTTTTGGATTTAAAAATTTCATCCATAATTTCACGGGCCCCGGTCACAATAATATCCTGATTGCAAAAATCGGTATAAGCCGTTCTTTCCGTTAAAAATTCGGGCATAAAATAAACAGGGCGCCCCAATTCTTGCGTCAACCGCTCGGTCGTACCGGGCAACAGCGTTGTCCGCACAAACACCGGTGCTGCCGGTAATCCTTTCACTATAGACTTCAGTAAAGTTAAATCTTGCGTTCCATCAGTTTCTGTCGGAATGTGAATGCTGACAAAAAAAACATCACACGCACTTAAATCTTCATTCATTCCTTTCGGTGGATCTGAAATTGCCATTTGACAGGATGTATGTTCTTGTAACCACTTTCCCATGGCCATACCAATAACACCATATCCGATAATTCCGACGGTTATATCTTTTTGCTGTTTCATTTATTTCACCTTTATAATGGTTTTTTCACCCGGAACAGGGGCTGTTCCCAATTCGGAAATCCCATGGATTTTTTCCAATCCCGGCGTTGTTTTAACAATTTGAACCACATCTTGCAGCATTTCTGTTAAATAGGGAATATTCATCGCGATCAATATACTTAACAGTTTAAAAATAATTGCAATGACCAACGCTGCCCCAATGGTCAACCCAACCCCTTTAGCAATACCGCTCAGCAAGCTTAACCAAATGACATGCCCCGGCCGATTCATGCTGTCTAAATAATCTCCTAACCGCATCCGCTCAATCCGATCGGCAATTTTTTCCAGCTGAGAAATTCTGTCTTCAACGTCCCCCGAATCAGACGGTTGAATCCGCGCTTTTAAAACTTTTTCTGCCTTTTTTCTTTTAAACATGCATTACCTCTTGATAAACCTGAATTGTCCGGTCACACATTTTTTGAACCGAAAAATTATGACGGACGGAACTTATACTTTCTTCTTCAATACACTGACGTTCGACCACAGACATATCTAAAATCCGATCCAATACATCAGCCAAAACAGCGGCATTCCCCACGGGCACCAAAAAACCTGTCCGATTGTTTGAAATCAACTCACACGCACCGCCGTGATTGGAGGCCACAACAATTTTACCCATTGCCTGTGCTTCGGCTATACCTCGTCCAAACGCTTCAGGAACCAAGGAAGGCTGCACCACCACATCGCTTAAAGCAAGGGCAACGGGCATTTTATCTCCCGGAACAGAAAAAATTTTCACATCGGTTTCCGGCGACAATGCGTTTAAATCGTTCTCTAACTCGGCAGCATATTTCGGCTTGGCTTTTCCCCCAAAAAATAAACAAGTTACTTTTTTGTGCTTCATCCGGCGCAGTGCCTCTAATACAACACTATGCCCTTTGATCTTGGACAAACGTCCAACCAATGTTATAATCGGTTTATCGCGCTTAATACCATGTTCTTTGGCAAATACATTCACATCTTCAACACTTATCTTTGTCGGATTAAATTTTTCAATATCGGCGCCCCTGTAAATCAATCGAATATGTTGTTCCGGCACATTGTATTCCCGCACAATATGCTGCTGAATAAATGCCGATACGGCAATAACCAGTTTTCCTTGCACCATCACACGGTTATAGGCCTTTTTTAACCAAGCCGGTTTTGTGCCATAGGCGCCATGGAAAGTTGTTATAAACGGCACACCGATACGGTGGCATGCCCATTTAACAGACCACGCCGGTGCCCGTGAACGCACATGAACAACACTGACGTTTTTGTCCTTTAAAATTTTTTCTAACCGATAGGAATTACGCCATATGACAAATGGATTTTTGGATTTAACCGGCAATGTGATATGCTCAATACCCAAGGCCTCAAGTTCGGCAACCATCCTGCCGCCTTCGGAAACAACCGCATTTTGAATCCCTTGCCGCTGTAACGCGGCGGCAACTTCTATTGCTCCACGTTCAACGCCCCCTTGCGTTAAAGACGGCAACACCTGCAAAACAAACACGTTTTCCATTACTTTTTACTGATAAAAAATTTGATAATCTACACGCTTGGGTTTACGTTGCACGTAATCGCGTTTTTCCATACATTCCTGATACTTATCCGGCGACATAGACCAATCACCGGCTACCGAATTCATGTAAACAGGCTGTGCCCCGGGCATGGGTGTAAATTGTGCCCAAATGCCGTTGTTTGCCTCATTTTGAAAGCGCAAATCCAAATCTTTTGGAGCCCCCCATCCCCATGGAAGGCCCGGCCACTCAAACGGCCAATAGTCAGCCTCTGCCAAGCATTGATTATGATCGCGAACGAACCAAACAGCACCGGTATTCGGACGTTCCCAGTAAAACACATGTTGCCCGCTGCCACAGGCATTCAATCCCAATAAGGCTAATCCGATTAGAAAAAATTTCAGTTTCCGGCTCATGCTTACTTCTCCTTAAAAATCTAAATTTGCATAGTTGGATGAGGGTATTATACCAACTATTTTATCCTGAAGTAAAGAATTAAATGACGGCCTGGATTTTATTTTTGCATACCACAGCTTTAAATCAACATATTGATCCCATGCAACTTCCCCCAAATAATCCAAAACAGATAGATGTGCTGCTACACCTAAATCGGCAAAAGATAAACTTTTACCCCCCAAATAACTGCGGCGTGCACACAACCAATCAATGTAAATCAAATATCTTTTTAAATTCTCACGCCCGATCCGAATCAATCCCGAATCCGGCGACCCGCCCGTTTGAAGCGCCTTAAAAACCCGCTCTTGCACAAGGGGTTTAAACACATCCGTGTAAAACTCGGTATCAAACCAATTGGTCAAGCGACGCACTTCAGCACGTCCTTTCGGGGTTTCTCCCAACAAGTTCGGTGTTGCCTTTATTTCATTCAAGTATTCCGCAATGGCCACATGATCCGTTAAAACATGTCCATCCGATTCAACAATAACCGGCAACGTTCCGACAGGATTAACACGTAAAAAGGCTTTATCAACAACCCAAGGAACTTGTGTAATTAATCCATAAGGAATACCTTTTTCAAACAAAATTAACCGAATTTTTCGGGAAAAGGGACATAACGGATAATGATACAGCGTTTTATGTTCTGTCATGATGCGCCTTTTCAATCAAATTTAAAACTACCTCGGCCATTTTATCCGATGGAGACAATGGCCGCCCAAGTCCCAGCTTTTCCAAACTTTCCTGTGTTTCCTGATGCGGGTGTTCAAGTAAGCTTTTTAATTCTTTCAAAACATTGTCCACTGTACAATCATCCTGAAGTAATTCAGGAACCACTTGTTTATCCGCGATTAAATTCAACAAATTAACAAACCGGATTTTAAGAAGTTTCTTTGCTAAATATCCCGTTAATTTTGAAAATTTATACGCAATTAAATGCGGCACACCAGCCATTGCCAACTCTAATGAAACTGTCCCCGAAGCAGCCAAGGCGGCATTTGACGCTGCAAACGCGTCATAGCGATTTTGCTCGCCTTCAACAATTAAATAAGGAACCTCCCAACCGGCCAAAGCCTCTTTTACTTTTTCGGAAACAGTCCGAACACTGGGAATAACCACAAAAATATCTTTATGTTGACAATGTAATTGAGTCACAGCTTCCTTAAAGATTGGTAACAGATATTTAATTTCATTCTTACGCGAACCGGGCAATAAAGAAAGAACAAGTGTTTGTTCCGATAAATTATTATCACGCCGGAATCTTTGACCATCTCCTTTGTCTGCACCTCGTTCAATTACCGGATGCCCGATAAAAGTGGTTGCCATACCGTGGGGCTTAAAATAATCTTCTTCTCCCGGCAATAAACAAAATAAATGATCCACAAACTGACTGATTTTTTTAGCCCGCCCTTTTTTCCATGCCCAAACCTGCGGAGCAACACAATGCACATGAGGTACTAAAAACCCCTCTTTTTTCAATCGCTTATGAATTCGCTCGGAAAAACTGTAACTGTCAATCGTCATGACGATATCCGGCCGACACTGCCGAATATCTGTCATAATTTCGTTAATATGACGCAAAATTTTCGGAATACTGGGAATAACCTCCCAAATACCCATAACCGATAAATCCGCAATATCAAACAGGGAATGTAATCCCTCTTGTTCCATTGCTTCTCCGCCAACACCACAAAATTCAATTTGATTATTCGTTTGTTTGCGTAAAGAACGCATCAATCGTGCCCCTAATAAGTCACCCGATGGTTCACCGGCAATCAAATATACTTTTAAAACAGACATGTTTGATCCACCCCCACAACGAACAAATGCGCCCGATCAGCTTCTTCAATCGTCCGGGCAAAGTCAACAATCAAAACCCCCCCGGCCTCAACAGCAATTCCCTTTAATCCGGCTTGAGCCGCGGCTTGAATCGTTTCAGGACCAATTGTCGGTAAATCTACTCGCCGTTCTTGTTGGGGTTTTGCGACCTTTACCAAAATACTCCCGGATCCTTTCCGGCGCAAAGCCGCCGAACGGGCAATTAAAGCAGCGGTTCCCTCAATTCCTTCTACAGCTAAAATAAGTCCCTGTTGCACAATAACACTTTGCCCAACATCGGCCTGCCCCAAAATTTTAGCCGCTTCAAATCCACGCCGGATATCTTTTATATCTGCCCGCGAGGGGGTATTCTTTCCCAAAACACCTGATTGAGCCAACAACTCCGGCAACACGGTTTCAACACCGATAACACGGAAGCCATAACTTTCCACCTGCCGAATCACGGCACGTAACAATCCATCATCTCCCAACCGACGTAACCCCGCTTTTAAAAACACGCTTAATGCTCTTAAATCCGGCCGCAACTCTGCCAAAGAGGGACGCCGGACACCCCCAATAAATAAAATATCCCGCACAAAACGCTTTTTCATTTCGGATAAAGCACGCCCTAATGCACCCACACGCACTTCCACCAAATCAATATCATCGGGTAACTGCTTCAAATCGGCATGTCCTTTTAATGCCAACACACAAAATGGCCGACCTTGTTTTTGACAAGCTTCAACCACACATCTTGGCAACGATCCGTTTCCCGCAACAATACCCAATTTTTCCATTAATCAGATGCCCCCGGTTGCAAAATATTGTTTTTAGACGGATGCCGCACAAATTCCAATACTTTTTGAACCAAATTATTTTCGGCAAATGCCTGAACAGAGGCAACACGGTCTATGCGCTCTGAAAATGTGCCGTTTTCTTTATCAAAAAGCATTTTATAGGCTTTTTGAAGTGTCATGACATCTTCTTTAGCAATACCAGCGCGCTGTAATCCGATTAAATTCAACCCATCCAACCCTGAACGAATTCCCCCCACAACAATCCCAAACGGTATCACATCGCGAGCAATACCACACATACCGCCAATCATAGCTCCTTCACCAATACGCGTAAATTGCAGAACGGCTGACAATCCGCCAATAATTGCCCGATCACCGACATGAACATGCCCTGCCAATGTGGCGTTATTACTCATAACAATATCATCCCCCAGAACACAATCATGTGCAATATGTGAGGCAACCAAAAACAAATTACGGTTCCCAATCTGTGTCACTTTATGGTCAACTTCCGATCCAACATGCGCCGTCACATGTTCGCGAAACGTGTTGTCATCCCCAATTATCAAAACAGCATCGGGGGCATTTGAACGTTTATGCTGCGCCAACAACCCCAATGTTGCAAACGGATATACCAGATTTCGTTTTCCCATTGTTGTATATCCGTCAACGACGACATGAGAAATCAATCGGCATCCTGCGTCCATCTTAACGTTCGGGCCAACGGTACAAAAAGGACCGATTTCAACATCATCCGCCAATTCGGCTTTTGAATTGACCAGGGCAGTCGGATGAATTTTTACCATTTTTTATATCCTTTGCTTTTACGATTTTTTAAAAACCATGGCACTAAAGATCGCCTGTGACACTAATTTACCGTCAACTTTCGCTTCACCGCGAAATTTAAACACATTCCGAACGGCTTGCTCTTTTTTAACGTGAAATTCCAATACATCCCCGGGCAAAACGGGTTTTCTGAATTTCACTTCATCCACCGTCATAAAATAAACACTGTTTCCTGAACGCGCTTCCTCCGGAAAAGAGGCCAAAACAATAATACCCGCTGTTTGTGCCATTGCTTCAATTTGCAAAACGCCCGGCATAACGGGGTTTTCGGGGAAGTGGCCTTCAAAAAACGGTTCGTTCATCGTTACATTTTTAATGCCGATACCGGATTCGCCCGGAATAACGTCACGCAACTTGTCCACCAACAAAAACGGGTAACGATGTGGCAACATCTTTAAAATCTCACCGATTTTAATTTCCGAAATCATATTTTCCGGTTTTTCGGATATATTTGTTTCAATTGTATCTGTCATTTTGTTCCTTTCTTATGCAACAAATTATAAAAAAATATTTTCCATGAAAACTGGGGCTTACCATCCTTTTTAACGGTCAAATTTTTAAGAGCCAATACCTGACGCATGTAATCCATGCGTGGCATCGCGGGTGACCCCATCATGACAGCCCCCGCCGGCACATCGTTCATCAATCCTGATTGAGCAGCAATCTGTGCACCAGAGCCAATATTCAAATGTCCCGCAAAACCAACCTGTCCACCGGCAACAACAAAATCACCGAATGAACAACTGCCGGCAATACCAACTTGTGACACGATGACACAGCACTTACCCAATTTGACGTTATGGGCCACTTGAACCAAATTATCAATCCGGGTTCCGGCCCCAATAATGGTATCACCTATAGCACCACGATCAACAGTTGTGCAAGAGCCGATTTCAACATCATCTTCAATAATTACACGCCCCAGTTGCGGTACCTTAACAGGACCTTTGGCTGACATAGCAAATCCGAAACCATCTTGTCCAATTTGGGCTCCCGGGTAAATATAGACCTTGTTTCCGGCAAGACAGTGGGACACCGTTGCATTAGCACCGATAGTGCATTCATCCCCCATTTGCACATTCTCTTCAATCACGGCATTGGCACCAACCCAAGTGCGCGCCCCTAATTTAACATGCGCCCCAATCACGGCACCGGCTTCAATACGGGACCCTTCGCCGATAACGGCCGTTTCATCAACCACGGCACGCGGGGAAATGCCGGCTTCAAAAACACGCGGATAAAAGGCCTGCGCCAGCAGACCATAAGACCGATGTGCATCTTTGGAAACTAATGCCAAACACCCTTGCGGTACCAATGACACAAATTTTTCCGGCACAATAACGGCACCCGCTTTTGTCTTTTTTAAATCGTCGCGTACACTTGGAATAAATGCCCAAGAAATCTGATCTGCTTTCGCCTCGTTTAATGAAGCAACATCAAAAAACAATTGTTCCGGATCGGCGTTTGTCGGTAAGATCACTTCTGCAACCGCCGCAATTTCAGCTAACGACAATGCTTCCTTTTTACGAAAAAAACGTGTATCGGCCATTATTTTTGCTCCGGCTTTTGAGCGGGGATATCATCTTCTTGAGATTTAGACCCCGCTTCTTTATTATTTGTCGGTTGTTCGTTTGACGGGGCAACGGTCAGTTTCCCTGCCGGTACCGCAGGGCTTAAATCATCTGTATGCGTCAAATCGGCATAAGAAAGTGCTGCCGTTTTTTCATTAAACAGTTGAATAAATCTTGTCGTTCCATCCACAGCCTTATCCGCAAAAACCGTCACTTCTTTGGGTAACACAACCTGATACCCTTTTTCGGCGGCAAAAGCTGTCATCGTTTCATTTAACAAGGCATCCAACCGTATTCCAACTTGCGTTGAAATTGTCTTGATTTGTGCTGCTTGCTCCCGATATCTTGCCTGCAAAACGGCGGCTTTTTCCTCTAAAGCGGTTTGTGCCTTTTTTTGTTCTTCTTTAGAAAAAGATTTTTCCTGTTCTTTATAGTTTTTAATATCATTTTCCAAAATATCTTGAATAACCGTTACCTGATTTTTCAACAAAGCTTCGTATTTTTGCTGTTCCAATCCCACTTTTTGAAATAACACAGCTTCTTCACGAACACGGCCAATATCTAAAATACCAATCGTCGGCCGGGAACCGTAAACATATCCGGCAACGGCGCATAAAATCACTGCTCCTGCAAATACACCCCCGGTTACAAGTTGAATTGCCGTCTTATTTTTTTTCATGTTCATCCTTTCTGTTTCAAGTTTAAAACGAATTACCGAAATTCAGCCGAAACACTTTTGTCTTGTCATAATCGGCTTTCTTTAAGGCATATGAAAAATCAAGGTTGATAAGCCCCATCGGGGAAGCCCATAAAATACCCGTTCCGACCGCTACACGCACATCGTTTGAATACTCCATTGTTTGGGGATCATAATCATCCGGTTTCCCGACATAGGCCGCATCCGAAAAAACCTTACCTTTAATTCCCAGCTCTTTCGGCAATCCTAACGGGAATGTTAATTCGGCACTGCCCGACGTATACCAATTTGCCCCCAACGCGTCACCCGTTGCCCGATCCCGTGCACCAACACCGCCGTATTCAAACCCGCGCAAGGAAGCATCTCCCAAAAAATACCGATTGTTGACACGAACATCCTGACCCCCGACACCCCAAATACGGCCGGCATCCCCCCGCAAAGAAAAGACCACATCATCTGCTACGGGAAAATATTTAATTGCCATCAAATTAACCCGAACGAATTTTGTATCACCGCCGACACCCGCAAAATCCGTTCCGAATGAAGCGTAATACCCTTGTGACGGATTGATACGCGAATCGCGCCGATCATAAAACAGCTCTTGTCCGATTAAAGAAACAATGGTTTTTCCGGCCTGATCTTTAATGTAAATTGAGGCATCATCATCAATGTCGTTGATATCATCCTGACGCAACGTATAGCGCACTGTTTGTCCCCAAAAATCCGTATAATCCCACCCGAAACGAATGGTTGTGCCGGTTGTTGTATAACTGTAAGAACTGGAATCTTCGTTATCACGTGTCGTGTGGAAAATATCCCATCCGGCCATTAACGGCTTATCCATAAAATAGGGATCTGTTAAACCGATTGTGTATTGTGTTTCTTTTTGGGATAACATGGCATTAATACCAACCGCTTTACCGGTTCCCAAAACGTTACGTTCGGCGATACCGGTTTCAAACATCATCCCGTCATAAGAGGACCACCCAATACCAACATTAAATGCACCTGTTGATTTTTCGGCAACATCCACATTGATATCTGTTTTTGATGAATCACCCGGAACGGGAACGGTTTTAAAATCAACCTTTGAAAAGTAGTCCAGGTTTTCAACCCGTTGTTTTGAACGACGCAGTTTGGAAACATTGAACACATCACTTTCCTGAAGCCGAAACTCACGCCGAATAACTTTATCAAGCGTTCGGGAATTTCCGGTAATATTGATGCGGTTAACAAAAACCTTTTCTCCTTCATGTATTTGGAACACCACACGAACTGTCCGGTCCGCTTCGTTTTTTTCAAATTGTGGCGTTACTTCTACAAAAGCATATCCTTCGTCAGAAAACTTATTTGTTAACGCAGCAACAGCTTGTTCAACAGATTCGGAATTAAAAAAATCACCAGATTTAAATTGAATAAAATCTGCCGTTTTAACAGTTTCCTGATATTCGGGTAAAGACACACGCACATCCGATTCAGCAAACTTGTAGCGATTCCCTTCCTCAATTTCAAGTGTTAAAATAAATGACCCGCGATCCGGTGTCAATTCGGCAACGGCACCCGTCACTTTAAAATCAACATACCCGTTTTCCAAATAAAACCGCCGAAGCAGTTCTTTATCGTAATTTAACCGATCGGCATCATAGGTATCCATGCTGGATAAAAACCGATACCATGCCTTTTCCTTGGTAATCATAACATCTTTCAATTCATCGGGGGAAAAAGCTTTAGCACCCAAAATATTAATTTTCCGAACGGTTGTTTTATCACCTTCATCAATTTCAAAAACAATATCAACACGGTTTTGATCTTTTTCAATAATTTTAGGGACAACACTGGCTCCGTAACGACCGCTGCGCTTATAAACTTCCAACAACCGATCCGCATCACTTTGCAATTTGTGTTTTGTATAAACCATGCGTGGTTTTAACAAAACCTCGGTTTCCAACACATTGTCCTCTAATTTTTTATTTCCCTCAAAATAAACATTGTGGACAATCGGATTTTCAACCACATCAATGCGGGCCATCCCATTTTTCATGTTCATCCGAACATCAGAAAACAAACCCGTTGCAAACAACGTTTTAACGGCCTTATCAATATCCGCCGGTGTAACATTATCCCCTTTTTCAAGGTGCAGATAACTCATGACAGTGGCATCTTCAATCCGAGCGGTTCCTTTTATCTCAACAGCTTTTAATATTTCTGCTTGTGCCATAAGTGGCAAAAGCGAAACTCCTAATATCCACACGGACCGTTTGAATACTGTCGTCATTCAAAAATCCTTTGCACAATCCGTGGCACATCCAAAAAAAATGTATAAACCAATAATGCCATCAAAACACTGATCCCGCCCCACAGCAAAACGGTACGCACCTGATCGGATAAAGGCCGGCGGATAACGGCTTCAACAGCATACATGGCCAAATGACCACCATCCAAAACCGGAATCGGCAATAAATTCATAAATCCGATAGCAACGGAAATCTGAATAATAAAAATCAGCAAAGACAACACCCCTCCTTGAAATGCATCACCGGATGCTTCCGCAATTCCCAAAGGCCCGCGCATATCAGTGGCCGATCGTTTGTCAAACAAAATTTGCTTTAAATAAATCAGCGTATCTGCCGTCATCCGATAAACGTCCCGCACCGCCATACCGACAGCTTTGAACAATCCGATATCTTTGTCTACAACGACCAGTTTCGGTGACGACATAACCCCCAGTTTCGGCACGTTTGATCCCTCATCGTAAAACGGCGTCGCGGTTACTTGTATCCGCGCCCCCTCCCGCTCAATCACAAGGGATAAATCTTTCCCATATTCGGTCACACGGATAGCCCGTTGCAAATCGGTATAATCCGACACAACCGCATCATTTACTGATACGATTAAATCCCCGGGTTTCAGGCCGGCTTTCTCGGCGGCCGATTCGGCCACAACAGACCCGACAACAGGCGGAATTTTTACGTCACCGACGAACCAAAATAATCCGGCCAACAACAATATCGCAAAGACATAGTTCATGAGCGGACCGGCAAAAATAATCAAAGCCCGTTTGTAAAGCGGTTGCGCCATAAAAGTATAACGTCGTTCCTCTTCACTGACACCGGCACTGGAAGACGTCGCGCTGGCTGCATCTTCATCCCCCAGCATTTTGACATACCCCCCCATCGGAACAGCGCATACCCGCCACGTGGTCCCGTTTTTATCCGTCCGTTTCCATAATGTCTTGCCGAACCCCAACGAAAAATCTGTCACTTTAACACCGCACAAACGCGCCATGGTAAAATGGCCGCCTTCATGCACAATAACCACAACCGATAAAACAACAATAAAAGCAAACAGGTAAATAAAGCCAGACAGCATTTAAAACATTCCTTCCCCATTCACCAAAAACACGGCAATAGCCGTCGCAACCGCCGCAAACAACAACCCGTCCAATCGGTCAAACAACCCACCGTGTCCGGGAATTAAATTACTGGAATCTTTTAAATTCAGACGGCGTTTAATGTAAGATTCAAAAAAGTCACCGACTTGCGACACAATAGCCAAAATACCGGCAGACACCACCAATACCAATGTTAATCGGTTAAACAGCACTGCACTCGGACGAATGTAATCATATGCTTTTAAATACAAAGCAAATACATACGCAACACCGGCCGCAAACAACACCCCGCCGATCACACCGGCCCATGTTTTTTTGGCACTGATTTTCGGGGCAACTTTCGGTCCCCCAACCGTCCGTCCGACTACGTAACCGCCAATATCCGTTGCCCACACCACAAAGAATAACCACAATACAATTTCACGGCTGACATTTTCATTCACATAATAAATGTATTCCAATGAAATCAGCGGGAAACAAATATACAGTGTCCCGAATGCCATGGCGATATTCAATTTAGACATCCAAAAAACGACCGTTGTTCCCAAAAGGACAATCCACAATGCAAAACTGGGGTTTCCTTCGGTCAAAAACACACTTAAACTTGCAACAAGCGAAATGGCCAATGCCACAGGCGTCGTCTTTTTAAAAAACATGTATTCCCATTCCCAGGCAAGTCCCGCGCCCAATAAACACAATAACATTTTATACAGCGGGATTGAATAATCTTCATAAACCGCTTTACCAAACCAAATAACGCAAAATACCAACGGCGCCAATACAACAGCCGACAAAACACGCAACGTTAAATTTGAATGCATAAACAATCCTTTCCGTCACAAAAACAAAGACTTTATATATAGAGCAGATTTGCCGCCGTTTGTCAAGTGGTTATCACGTTACAACACGAAAGGAACTCTTGTTCCCAACAATCCTGCAACAATGGGACAACGTCCTTTTTTAAAGACCACCGTAACGCCGGTGGCGTAAAGCATATTCGGCCAGTGCTTTATCAAATTCTGCCGGTGTAAAATCCGGCCAAAACACTTTAGGAAAATAATATTCACTATAGGCTGATTCCCATAACAGAAAATTGCTGATCCGCTGCTCGCCGCTTGTCCGAATAATCAAATCCGGATCAGGGATACCCGCCGTTGATAAAGCACCGGCTATGGCAGCAGTATCCAAATCATCAATATTTATTTCGCCCCCTAAAACGCGTGCGGCAAGCCGCCGAACAGCTTGTACCAAATCATCCCGTCCACCGTAACTGAGAGCCAATACCACATGAAAACCCGACAAGTTTTTTGTTTCGTTTTCCAACGTTGTCATTTTGGCCGCCAAATCGGCAGGAAACCGATCGCGCTGGCCGATAAATGACACTCGCACCCCTTGTTTTTTCAATTCGGTAATATCCCCGTCCAAATAAGAACGGAATAAATCCATCAAGGTCCTGACCTCTTCGGGCGGTCTTTTCCAATTTTCCGTGGAAAAAGCATACAATGTCACATACGACACCCCTTTGTCCCGCATATACGGTAACAATTTTTTCAAAGCCTCGGCCCCTTTTTTATGACCTGCCGTCCGGCTTAATCCCCTTTGTTCGGCCCAACGCCCATTACCGTCCATAATAACGGCCACATGACGCGGGACAAAAGAATCGGCTGATAACGTCATTTAAACCTGTTTAATTTCGGCTTCTTTATGTTTTAATGCTTCATCCAATGCTTTAATCGTCGCATCGGTCATGTTTTGAATCTCGGTTTCAAAACGTTTTTGTTCATCTTCCGAAATTTCATTGGCGTTCTTCAATTTTTTCACTTCATCCAACGCATCCCGTCGCACTGTGCGTGCCGACACGCGCGCCGTTTCCGTAAAACGACCGGCGACCTTAATCAATTCAATACGCCGTTCTTCTGATAAAGGCGGAATCGGAATCCGAATAGACACACCGTCATTCATCGGATTCAATCCTAAACCGGCCTCTAAAATACCTTTTTCAACATGTTTAATCAGGGACTTATCCCATACTTGAACCGTCAACAAACGAGCCTCGCTGACACTGACGTTTCCGACTTGGTTCAACGGAACAACGGATCCGTAAGCGTCAACCATAACCGTATCCAGCAAAGACGTTGTCGCGCGACCGGTCCGTAAACCGGCAAAATCTTTTTTCAACGCTTCCTGTGTCTTGGCCAATTTTTCCTGCATGGCGGATTTGATGTGTTCAAAACTCATATGCTCTCCTTATTCGTTGTTCCGAAAACCTGTTTTCAAAGAATTTAATGACCTAATTGTTTACTGACTTCTTCGGCAAAATCCTCGCATTTTTTCTCAAGGCCTTCACCCAAGCCATATCGCACGAATGCAGCCAATTCAACCGGCGCACCGACTTCCTTTGCCGCATCGGCCAAAACATCTTTGATCTTTTTATCCGGATCCATAATAAAGGCCTGTTCGGTTAAAACGACTTCCTCATAGAACTTGCGCAACCGTCCTTCAACCATTTTTTCAATAATATTGGCCGGTTTACCAGAGGCCTTGGCCTGTTCTTCATAAATGGATTTTTCATGTGCCCGTGTTTCTTCATCAACATCGGCCACAGCAGCGAATTTCGGATTCGTTGCTGCAATGTGCATGGCAATTTTTTTACCGATTTCCGCCAATTTAGCCTGATCACCCGTGCTTTTTAAGGCAACCAGCACCCCGATTTTACCCAAATTCGGGGCAACGGACGTGTGCATATACGGCACAACAACGCCCGTATCAACCGTCACGTGCGCCACCCGACGTAAGTTCATGTTTTCACCGATTTTGGCAATTAAATCCGTCAAAGAGGCTTCAACCGTTTTACCGTTCATCGGAGCAGCTTTTAATGCTTCCACATCACCGGATAAATCCAATGCTGTTTGCGTCGCGGCCAAAACAAATTGTTGAAATTCATCATTACGGGCAACAAAATCGGTTTCCGAATTTACTTCAACCAGAACACCTTTATTTCCCGAAACGCTCAATCCAACCAATCCCTGATTAGCGATGCGTCCGGCTTTCTTTTCGGCAACTGATAATCCTTTTTTACGCAAAAAATCAATTGCTTGTTCCAAATTACCATCTGTTTCGGATAATGCTTTTTTGCATTCCATCATACCTGCACCCGTTTTTTCGCGCAGTTCTTTTACCAATGCGGCTGTAATTTCTGCCATAACTCTCTCCTTTTTTGTTCAATAAAGGGGTGGGTTTTAAACAAAACCCGCCCCTGATTTCTATGTTTAAATTAACGTGTTATTCAGCGACGGCTTCTTCATCGGTTGTTTCGGCCGGTGTGTCCGGTGTCACTTCCAATGCTGCACCGACATCAACGCCGGCGGCTTTCAATTCGGCCTGAATCCCGTCTAAAACGGCACTTGAAACCAACTCACAATACAAATTGATTGCGCGCAACGCATCATCATTACCGGGAATCGGATAAGCAATCCCATCCGGATTAGCGTTTGAATCGCAAATCGCAACCACGGGGATACCCAATTTTTTCGCTTCCGCGATGGCCAATTCTTCTTTCGGAACATCAATAACAAAAATCATGTCCGGACGGCCGTTCATATCCTGAATTCCCCCCAAAGAGGCAAACAACTTTTCCCGTTCACGCGCCATGTTCAGGCGTTCTTTTTTCGTAAAGCCGTTCAATTCCCCTTTTTCCGTTTTGGCATCAATTTCTTTTAAACGTTTGATGCTTGACGAAATGGTTTTCCAGTTTGTCAACATACCGCCCAACCAACGATGGTTAACGTAATATTGACCACACCGTGTTGCCGCTGCGGCAATCGGTTCTTGCGCCTGCATTTTTGTGCCGACAAATAAAATTTTACCCCCTTTGGCGGCCACATCACGCACCGCTTCCAAAGCACGGGACAACATCGGAACCGTTTGTGTTAAATCCAAAATATGGACGCCCTCACGCGATCCGTAAATATAGGGCCCCATTTTGGGGTTCCAACGACGGGCATTGTGCCCAAAGTGAACGCCGGCTTCCATCAGCTGACGCATTGAGATTGTCGGAAGTGTCATACTATAATCCTTTCTTTTTCCGGTTAAACCTCTGCCGAAAATAAAGATACCGTTTATTTAAACGGCACCGGAAACGAACCCTTGATAAAAAGGCCGTTTTATTCGGCATGTGACTTATTCCCACACCATGCGGGAACAGTTAAAGGATTATACACACTTTTTTTTGAAAATCAAGTAAAAAAATAAATAGAAAAACTTTTATAAAAAAAGAACCGAACGGCTGAAAGCCGCTCGGTTCCCTACCACTTGAATGTTTGATTTGGAGTTGGTACAATCAACATGGTAATTTGTATATAGGGTGTTTTAACACGGTTTGCAAGAGGGGAAAGAACATTTTTTTCATTTTTTTAATAACTCTGTTCTTTTTTTAATGCTTGACACCCTGTTCAAATGGGGCTATAACGCACGCTTATGAAAACGGATATTTTTAATTTTGATTTACCTGTGGAACGAATCGCTATGGCACCTTGTGTTCCGCGCGATGCGGCAAAGTTGTTGTGTATTCACGGCAATCAACTGACAGAGTCACATGTGAATGCCCTGGATCAATTGTTAAGGCCAAGCGACGTTTTGGTTTTTAATGATACAAAAGTCATTCCCGCCCGCTTATTCGGCACCCGCGGTGCGGCCCAAGTAGAAGTCACGTTATTTAAACAGATAAATTTATCATGCTGGGAAACAATGATAAAAAACGCCAAGCGTTTAAAAACCGACGATATCATTTCATTTACGCCGGATTTTCAAGCGCATGTTTTGTGTAAAACACCCGAAGGCCGCATCATTTTAGAATTTAACCGCTCAGGGGCAGACCTGATGGCTCAATTGCATTTATCGGGAACAATGCCGCTGCCACCTTATATTAAACGTTTGCGCGGCGGTAAAGAATCTGACAAGGCAGATTATCAGACAATTTATGCCAAACATGAAGGTGCCGTCGCCGCCCCGACAGCCGGTTTGCATTTTACCCCTGCTTTATTTGACCGATTGGCGGCAAAGGGCATTCAAAAACTGTTCGTCACCCTGCATGTCGGCGGCGGCACCTTTTTACCGGTGAAAGTGGATGATACGAATTTACACAAAATGCATGCCGAATTCGGTGCGATAAGTGCCGAAACCGCAGCAGCTATCAATCGTTTTAAAGCACAAGGTCGCCGGATTATCCCGATCGGGACAACATCTTTGCGGTTATTGGAAAGTGCTGCCGATGAAACCGGTATTATTCACCCGTTTTTTGGGGAAACGGATATTTTTATTACACCCGGCTATCGGTTTAAAATAACCGATGCCCTGTTTACAAACTTTCATTTATCGGGATCAACATTGTTCATGTTGGTATGTGCATTGGCGGGCATTGAAACGATGAAAGCAGCCTATGCACACGCCATTAAAAACAACTATCGCTTTTTTTCATACGGAGATGCGTGTTTTATAGAACCTTAAAAATCCGTCGTGCGACCGGTACGCAGTTTTAAAGCACCAACCAACACGATTGACAAAGCAATTAACAAAATCGTTATCAACGGCAACCCAAATCCAAACGTCAGTAAAACACTATCTAAAATCAAAAGCATAATCCAAACAACGGCACTCAATCGTCCCAGTAACTCTTTTGAAACCGCCATTTTGGGAATCCAAAACAATAAAATACTGCTGAGGTATAATAAGAAATAACCCAATAAAATTAATATAAACGCTATCCCGATAAAAAACGCCGCCATCATCCAAAAAGAACGTACCATTAATTGCTGCCACACTTCTTGGGTCAATTTGCCATCAGGATACGAAATCGGGTAGTATCGGGAAAAAGTTCCCGATTGAAATAAAATGCGCTCTTTTGTTACATAAAATCCTTCCCGAAACGACGGATCTTCAGTTGCACCGGTGGTATCAATAATCAATGCGGCACCGGTTGTCCCGGGCAGTTTAATCTGCCGATAAAAATTTTCCGGAGCTGTAATACGGTTTTCTTGAATTGTCACTTCAGGTAATTGCCTAATAACAGACAAAACGGTTTCATTTGCCTTAAGTGTCCGAATACCCTGATAAAAGGCCCCGCCTAAAAATAAACAAAAAATCAGTGCAAACACCAAAACAACGCGTATACCACGGCCCGGACCGGCTTTTAAATAAGACATCAACCGCATTATTTGTCCTCCATATTCAAAAAAACATCTTTTGAACATATCACAGATACATAAAAAGTCAAGCCCGATCCTGTTGAAAAGGATTGCTTTTCGTTAAAATAAAGAATACACTGTTTTTGATGACAAAGAAAAAAAAGAAACATCCGCTCTTCCCAACACCCATGGCACGCGCCTTATTTCAAAATCCGTACTTTAAACCCCGCGTGATTCAAAAAGCAACCGGGTATAACCGCAACAAGGCTAAAAAAGAATATCGCCGTTTTTATCAACGGGGTGAGTAAAACAACATATTTTATAAAGGAAGAAAGCTGAATAAATAAACGAATAATCCTTTGATTTATAATAATAAATTTTAATTTAACCCATATTTAAACTTATCTTTTTACTTTATCTGATTGTTTTTTTATAAGAAAAAATCCCTCAAAAACCTTTTATCGTGTTCAAGATAAGCGGTGATTGTCATTCAAATAATGTCAAACGGACCTTGCACCGATTTGATATATAAAAACAACGTCTTAAAAGCGTTACAAAAAGGTTCCTTTTTTTGCAACTGTTTTTTTAAGTTTGTCTATAAAAAGTATAAAACAAAAGAATCCCTTAAGAATCAATCTGTTTTTTAAAAAATATCC
>CALXVS010000028.1 GCA_944392145.1 uncultured Alphaproteobacteria bacterium
TGCCGATAACGCTTCCTCTTTCCATAAACCATAAAAAAACACCCCGTGAAAGGGGTGCTTTTTTATGGTGCGGAAAGCCGGAATCGAACCGGCACGGGAGCAAGTCCCAACAGATTTTAAGTCTGTTGCGTCTACCAGTTCCGCCATATCCGCATAGCCGGTAGCTTTTTATGATTTGCATTCTACTTGAAAAAAAAGGCGACGTCAAGCCCCTTTTTAAAAAAAATGTCAAAATTTAAAAAAAAGTGAAATCCCTCTTGCCAAATGGGTCTGAAATGTGCTACTTTTTAAAGCTGAATGTATCGTTTTTTTAAGGAGCCGTTTTTTATCATGGATGAGTTTGACAAGATCAGAGCTTTTTCAAAAGATATTATTGAGCGCGAAGAACCTTCATTGGGCGATACCGAAGCATTTTCAGATAAAATTGATCCGGTCGCAGAAGGAGCATCCGATGCCGGGACACCCTTTGAAAGTGATTCCACGGAAGAGGGGATAGGGTTATCCGGTTTGCGTGAGGAATATCGTGAACGTTTCGGCTTTTCACCTATCGGGGAAGATGATTTTGAAGAAAAAAAACTTTTTTCTATGAAGTGGCACATAGGCGCTATCAGTGTTTTTATCGGTTTATTTGTTGTGGTCATTGCGGGGTTTATGTTTTTGGGGGATGAAGCCGAAAATCCCGATGAGTTAATTGTTATCACAGCACGGGAAACACCTATCAAGGAACGCCCCGAGCATCCGGGTGGTATGGTGATTCCGGATCAGGAAAAGCAAGTTTACAACCGTCTGCGTGTTGATCGGGTGCCGGTCAAGGTGGAACGTTTATTTCCCGCTCCCGAGCAGCCCGTTGTGCCGGATACACTGATTTCAGATAAACAATTGGCTGCTGTTTTGAATGAAGAACCGTATCAGGTTATGGAAGAGCCGACGCCGGCGGTATCGTTGCCGAAAAATGTCGTAGCGGCCGCTGTGTTTGCCGAACCGAAAAAAGAGCAAATTCCATTACCGAAAAAAAGTGATTTAAAGTTGGTAGGTAGTGGACAAAAAACGGTAAATCAAGAAAAATCTGCCCCTGTGCCGCCGCAAAAACCGGTTTTAAAAACCGAAAAAAACAAAATCGCTACAAGAGTGTTGGAAAATAAAACCAAGATATCGGGCAGCAAAGCCGAAAAAGATATATGGCGGGTTCAATTGATGTCCTCCTCCAATAAAGAAACGGTTGAAAAGGCATGGCCGAAAATTTTGAAAAAGAATAAGGCTCTTTTATCCAACATGTCATATGAAATTAAATCGGTTGATATTGCGGGGCGCGGTACGTTTTATCGCTTACGTGTCGGTTCGTTTAAATCGCGCGACATGGCGGTGGGATTGTGTCAAAAATTAAAAGCCAATAAACAAGATTGTGTTCCGTCAAAGTAAGGTGAGAATTCATGACGCAAGCAACGTTAATTCAAATGGTATATACGGCGACAACATGGGTTATTCCGTTGTTGTTGGCGGTGATTTTGCATGAAATGGCGCATGGAGTTGCGGCTTTGTTATTAGGTGACAGAACGGCCAAGGCCAGTGGTCGGTTATCATTGAACCCGTCAAACCATATTGATCCGATCGGATCTGTGGTGGTGCCCGTTGGTTTGTTGTTGTTTCAGGCCCCCTTTTTATTCGGGTGGGCAAAGCCCGTGCCCGTTGATTACCGTAATTTAAGGCAGCCCAAACGTGATATGGGGCTTGTCGCGGCAGCGGGGCCGGCGGCCAACGTGATTTTGGCAATTGTGCTGATTTTGTTGGCCCGACTGTTTGATGCCGTTTTACCGAATGATGCCGTGATTCGTATTTGGATTTTTGAAAATATTCGTAACGGCGTTTTGTTATCTTTAGCATTGGCAGCATTTAATTTACTGCCGATTTTGCCGTTGGACGGAGGGCGTATTTTGGCGTCTGTTTTGCCGAATAAATGGGCTCTTATGTATATGGAAACCGAGCGTTTCGGGTTTGTTGTTTTATTGACACTGCTGTTTGTTTTACCGATGATCGGTATAGATGTTATCGGTTTGTTTTTGGGAAAGGTTTACCCTGTTTTAGCGGGGGTGGTTCAGTTTTTTGTATAAGGAGTTATTATGCTGGATATCAAATTTGTGCGGGAAAATCCCGATTTGGTGAAAGAAAACATTAAAAAGAAGTTTCAGGACCAAAAAATTCCCCTTGTGGATGAGGTGATTTCTTTTGACCGTCAAAATCGCGCCGCGATTACCGAGGTTGAATCGTTACGGGCCCGGCGAACAACACTTTCCAAGCAAATCGGTGCCCTTATGGCCAAAGGAGAAAAGGAACAGGCCGAATCTTTAAAAGCCGAAAGCGTTGAAATCGGCACCAAAATTGCCGCTTTGGAAAAACAGCAGGAAATGCTTCAGGCGGCTGTGCGTGAACGGATGATGGTGATTCCGAATATTATTGACCCGTCAGTGCCCGTGGGACGTGATGATTCCGAAAATGTTGAAGTGGAACGGTTCGGAGAACCTGTTGTCCCTGATTTTGAGATACCGTATCACACGGATATTATGGAATCGTTTGCCGGTCTTGATTTGGACAGTGCCCGGCGTGTGGCCGGTAACGGGTTTTATTATTTGACAGGCGATATTGCCCGGTTGCATTCCGCTATTTTATCATATGCACGTGATTTTATGATTGATCGGGGTTTTACCTATTGCGTGCCGCCCTTTATGATTCGGGGACAGGTGGTTGACGGGGTTATGAGTTTTGCCGAACGCGATGCCATGATGTATAAGATTGAGGGTGAGGATTTGTATTTAATCGGAACCAGTGAACATTCTATGATCGGTCGTTTTATTGATCAAATTATTCCCGAAGAACAATTACCCTATACGTTGACCAGCTATTCGCCGTGTTTTCGTAAAGAAAAGGGAGCCCATGGATTGGAAGAACGAGGCGTGTATCGGATTCATCAATTTGAAAAACAAGAAATGATCGTCATTTGCGATCCCAAAGACAGCATGATGTGGTATGAAAAAATGTGGCAAAACACGGTTGATTTGTTCCGCACGCTTGATATTCCGGTGCGCACGTTGGAATGTTGTTCGGGTGATTTAGCGGATTTAAAGGTTAAATCGGTGGATGTGGAAGCTTGGTCTCCGCGTCAAAAAAAGTATTTTGAGGTTGGGTCTTGCTCTACTTTGGGTGATGCTCAGGCCCGCCGTTTAAAGATTCGTGTGGCACAAAAGGATGGTAAAAAATATTATCCGCATACGTTAAATAATACGGTGGTGGCGACGCCGCGAATGTTGATTGCATTTGTGGAAAACAACTTGCAAGCCGACGGCACGCTGCGTATTCCGGCGGCATTGCGCCCCTATATGGGTGGAAAAAGTGTTTTAAAACCCGTTAAGCGTTCCGTTTAAAAAAAGGGATATTCGTCTTTCCGGATATTTGTATTCGTAAGAATGACATCTTCCCTCTCTCGCCATACCCGCGGATGCGGGTATCCAAGGCAAAGAGTCCTTATTTTAGCGGGATGTCAAGGAGTAGGAAAAGCGGAATTAGTTCCCTTGGATGCTTGCTTTCGCACACATGACGGGGCGGGGGAGGCAAGCATGACGGCCGGAGGTGTCTCATGGGTAGTGGGTTCTTTCACACGCGGGGACACCCTCACGATGTCATGCCCGACCTGATCGGGCATCCAGGGCAATAATTCCTTATTTTGACGGGGCACCCAGGGTAGGGGAAGCGGAATCAGTGTTCCCGGATCCTCGCTTTCGTAGGAATGACAGGGGAGGGGCGAATCCACGCTAATCCTAAAGCGCTTGGAGGGTCGCATCAAACGACACGCCGTCAAATAAAAAGTTACGGCCGACGCCGGCGGCTTGGGCGGCCGTCACATCACGGGATTTATCCCCGACGGAAACAGAGGCGGCCATATCAATGTGGTACTTATCCCGTGCTTTTAAAAACAGGCCCGGGTTGGGTTTGCGGTCGGGGCCGCTTAAATCGGGGCAATAAAACACGTCTGTGATAACAATACCGCGGCGGTTAAATTCGGCACACATATGGCGTGTCAGGGTATTGAAATCGTCGGTTGTGTAATACCCGCGTGCGATGCCCGATTGATTGGTGATGATGATAATCAGATACCCCTTTTCCTGAGCGCGGCGGCACAGGTCAAAAATGCCGTCAATAAAGTCAAATTTTTCGGCCTGATACACATAGCCGTAATCAACGTTGATTGTGCCGTCGCGATCCAAAAACAGGGCTTTTATCGTCATGGACGGGATGCCTTGTCAAGCGGTTGGGGAACAACCAAATATTTTTTAAGCATATTCCATAACCGTTTTTGCGTATGATAGCACACAAATCCGAATGCCAGACATAGCACGGTCACGATTGTGAACATCAACGTCGGGTTCATTGCATTCAGGCTGACCCAATGCACGCGCAGGATTTCCAATAAAATCAAATGGGTCAGGTATATGGTATAGGATAAGGGGGCCACATGTTCCCATCCGTTCCAAGACAAGAATTTTAAGAAGCGTTCCTTTTTAAAATAAAGCAAGCCGACCAGGAATGAAATGTAAAAATAAATGTTGAAATCGGCGATATCTTGTCCTTTGCGCAATAAAACGGCGTTTATCAGTAACACAACGGCCGTTATCTCCAAAATTGCTAAACAAATATGCGTGATACGGGGGCGAAAGCGCACCCGGATGTTTTTTAAAAAGTCACAAATCCAAAAACAATAAATACCGACGGTTAATCCCAACAACCCGCGAAACGTGCCCTTTGACAGCAAATTAAATTCAATGGGATTTGAATGCCCCGATATCGTGTTTCCGTGATTGATCAGGTAAAACAAACACACACACGATAAAACGGGTAAAATCACATAGGCGGCCTTTTCTTTTGTAAGGACAATCAGATTAAACAGCAAACACCCGCCCCAAAACAACACCACCACATACCAAACACCAGCTACAATAGTAGGAATGTTGCCCCAATCGCCCAGCAAAGCGGCATTGAGCATGAAAGACCGCATGCTGATGTGATGGGAAAATAAATTGGTTAATAACGCGCACAACAGCATCGCAAATATGTATTCGGGCCACAACCGTTTGATGCGGGCGAAAAAATAGGCCCTACACGCGCTGGCGCCGGGGGGGGGGCTTAAAAGGGCCTTTTGCGCGCTTTTGGCCAACAAAAAGCCCGACAGGACAAAAAAGATTTCAACGGCCAAGCCGGCGGTGCGAAAAAAGGTGTGGTCAATGTGGTGAAATTCATAAATATTGATTCCCGTATGATGCCAAATGATAAACAAACAGGCAATAAAACGCAGTGCATCAAAAGCAATGATTTTTCCCATGGCGTGAATCCTTTTTTTTAAGCATAAATACTTTTTTCAATCAAATCGCAAATCAAATGACCGACGGTGATATGCATTTCTTGAATATGAGCCGATGTAACGGCCGGGACACATAACGCTATATCGGCCATATCGCGCATTTGGCCGCCCTTGGCCCCGACAAGGGCAATGGTGTAAATACCCATTTTTTTTGCTTGTTCAAAGGCCCGAACAACATTTTTGGAATTACCGCTGGTGGACAGACCGATTAAAACATCGCCGGCGCGTCCCACGCCCTCAAGTTGGCGCGAAAAAATAACGTCATAGCCGTAATCGTTGCCGATGGCGGTGATGTTGGATGTGTCAACCGTCAGGGACAGGGCATTCATTGCGGGGCGTTCCATTTTATACCGCCCGACCAATTCGGCGGCTAAATGTTGCGCTTGTGCGGCCGATCCGCCGTTGCCGCAAAAAATGATTTTGCCCCCTTGGCGCAGGGCATCGGTACACCGGCGGGCAATGGCCTCTATCACAGGTGTTTGCGTCTTTAATTGTTCCAACCCGGCAATCAATTCATCAAATTGTGTGTTTAAATAGGTCTGCATGCGTTATCCTTTCATCTTTTTAACCAAGGTCGAGGTGGAATATCCGTCCACGCGGTCCAATGTGACGGCTTGACCGCCGTAACTGATGGCTAAACGACCTTCGGGCCATTTATCCAGTGTATAGCCTTCTTTCGCCACAATGTCGGGGCGTAGGGTGTCCACAATGTGTAAGGGGGAGTCTTCCTCAAACACAATCACATAATCAATGAATTCTAATGAGGCTAATAACAAGGCGCGTGTTTTTTCATCCTGAATCGGGCGGTCGGGGCCTTTATACCGTTTGACGGAGGCATCGGAATTGACGGCCACAATCAAGACATCGCACAATTTTTTGGCCCGCATAAACGACGTTAAATGCCCCAAATGGCAGCAATCAAAACACCCGTTGGTAAAGCCGATTTTTTTGCCCCGTTCTTTTAACGCAGTCACAATAGAGCGCGCCTGATCCAACGTGATGATTTTGCGCTTTTGGGCCCACCCGTGGTCGTCGGTTTCTTTAAGGGACAGGGCATTTTTTAATTCTGCCGCCGTGACCGTTGCCGTGCCCAGTTTGGCCACCACCAAACCCGAGGCCAGGTTCGCCAGTTTCATGGCGTCTTTTACCGGTGTATCGGCCCCCAAGGCCGCCCCCAACGTTGCCAAAGAGGTATCGCCCGCGCCGGAAACGTCAAAAACCTCTTTGGCGTCGGTCGGAATGTGGGTCAGGTCATCCGCCTGATCGGCGGCAACATGCATCATACCGTGTTCGCTTAACGTTACAATTAAATTTTCAATGCGGTAATCGTGAAACAGGCGTTGCGCCCCCGAAATCACATCGGCATGAAAATCGGGGCTTTGGGGGGTATAGGTGCGGCCGGTCGCTTCGCTGAATTCTTTTAAATTCGGTTTCACAAGCGTTGCACCGCGGTATTTGGCATAATTGCTTCCTTTGGGGTCCACAATGACTTTTTTGTGCAGGGCGTTGCAAATGTCAATAATCATCGGCGTTGTGATGTCGGTTAATACCCCTTTGTTATAATCGGATAACAGGACGATATCGGCCGCTTTAATCGCTTGAATCAACACGCGGCGAAACTTGGGCAATAAATCGGTGATCAGGGGCAGGGATTCCTCCTGATCCACACGGGCCAAATGGTTGTTGCCGGCAATCAGGCGGGTTTTAACAATTGTCGGATACGCGGGCAATTTTAATAAATGCGCGTGTGCGCCCGCTTGCTTTAACAAAGCGGCAATTTTGGTGCCGTTTTCGTCCCTGCCGACCACGCCGATAAACGTTGTTTGACACTTAAGTGCCGCTAAATTGGCAACCACATTGCCGGCGCCGCCCAGCATTTGCTTTTCACGGGTAAAGCGAAACACAGGCACGGGTGCTTCGGGGGAAATGCGGTTGACTTGACCGTAAATAAACCGGTCCAGCATAATATCGCCGATGACAAGCGTCTTGATATGTGAAAAGCGATCTATGTATGTTGACAGCAGTGGCATGATGTTTCCTTTATTTTAAGTTTCAATAATGTGCTTTACTTTTTCAAAAAAGGTGATGTTTCTTTGGCGGCATTCGGTCAGGGCCGCCGGATACACGTTTGCTTTTTTAATATCGGCCGTTATGTTGCCCGAATAAGGGACGGGTTTAAATTGAAGCGCATCAAATCTATTTGAAAAGGGTTTATATAAAATAACCTTTTTCCCCATCAAGGTCGCCCAATAAACCATGTGATACGTGTTTGTGACAATGACCCGTGATTCGGCGATAAACCGAATTAAATCTTGAAACGGGGCGTCATTATACATCGTGGGCCAATCAAAGTGCTGCTTTGTGTTTTCATAATGCGTGATACAGCCGATTTCCCGTTTAATCGGGGCGGTTGCCTCTAATTCTTTTTTCAGGCAGGAAACACAGGGCAAATAGGGATATCCCTTATCAAAATCACGCAGTCCGACCAAAGCCAGTTTTTTAAAATTAAGAGCGGTCTTTAAGGCGGGAGTGTCATAATGATGATTAAACCCGATGCCCCAGGCAATGACCGGATGTTTTTCGGCCAAGGTATTTATCCACCGGTTCCAGTTGTCATTTTGATCAATCATACCGCCCCCGCCCAAGATGAAAACGGCGTTTTTAAAGAATGCTTTATCAATATCATCAATATCAATTCTTTGAACAACGTATTGATTGAAATATTCGGGAAAATAATCATAGGGGCAAATTTCGCGATCGCCGGTGTTTTTGGTTTTAAATTTATTCACAAAAACCACTTCTTTTATCGCCAATAAATCATCGGCAGCGGCCGTCACATCCGATACACGCAGGTTATTGATAAAAAAGTTGTTGACATCATTCACTTTGTCGGGATGGTCGTCTTTATTTTGCAAAATCCATTCTTCCACCCCTTTGGGGAACAACACTTTAATGTTTCGGCGTGTTTTGGGATAGTTCATAAAGCGGAAATAGGCATTTCCGGCCGATAAACACAGGGCCCGGATGTTAAGGGCAGCGGCCACGTGAAAAATGCCGCTGTCCTGCCCGATATACAGTTTGGCCAATTTTAATACAGCCAACAGGTTTTGAACCGGTAATCCGGCATGCAATTCCACGTCCACACCACAGCGGTCAATTAAGTCCCGGCAATAGGCCTGTTCTTTGGGGGCACACACACAAATGACATCATATCCTTTACTTTTCAAATGTTGGATCAGGGCACACCAATTTTCCGGATGCCACATGCGATAGGGATCATAGGCACACGGGTTAATAACAACATATTCCCGAACACGGCCCGTGACTTCGGGGATGTTCAGGTTGATTTTGTCATCCTCAATTTTCGGATATGTCAGGGGGCTTTGTGTTCCCAAAAAGTCTGCAAAAAAGGCTTTGTTCGTGTTAAAGTCAAAATTTTCAGATGCTGATCTGTTGGCATGTACGTGCGTAAAATTTAAAAGATCACGGCAGTTCAAAGGATGTTTTATATCATAATTGATGGAACGATATCTTGCCTTTACATCGGATAACAAATAATCATGTGCCGTTTTTTTGAAACCCGAATTAAACGAGGGAAAGCAAATTGTGTCATAAAAATACTTCATACCTTGATTTTTATGCAAATCACGGCGTAAATATTCCAGTTCAATAAAGGTTCGTTCTTGCGGACGATTGGGAACCCACAAAAAGCGATCAACGATATCCCCGTCCAAATATTCGGCAAAGGCCTTGAACGTTGTGCACCCCAATAAGGTGATTTTATAATCCCGATAGGCGGGGGATTTTTTAATATCGCTTAAAAAGTTCCGAAACAAGATATAATCTCCGATACTGTCCGTGTTCACAATTAAAAGTTCTTTATCAGAGTCCCCGATTGCGGGGGGGGGGGGCATATTGATGAGCCTGTTGTCAGGGCATTTTTACCCCATAAAATGCCCAACACATATTTTTTGAAAACATGTTTTTTTAAGGTAGTTTTATAAATCGGGATACCCAAAAATTTTGTTGTTTCTTTGTTTTGTTTTATTTTTTTCTTAATCAGTTTCATGATGTATCTCCTAAATGAGTTTATTATCCTAAAGATTGATGAATAAGGTGTTGAACGTCTTTAAAAAAAGCGATGTTTAAATCCCGGCATTCCTGCAACGCATCGGGGTAAATACGGGCTGCTTTTAAATCGGCCGCCAAATTGCCGGAGTAAATGACGGGCGGATATTTAAAATAATCAAATTTATTTGAAAAGGGTTTATATAAAATAACCTTTTTCCCCATCAAGGTGGCCCAATAAACTATGTGATACGAATTTGTAATAATGCTTTGGGATGTCCCGATGAAATGAATGATGTAATTGACATCATAGGCATTTGAAATTTTGTCATATGAAAAGTCGTTAATCGGATAATCCAAATGTTCAATCACGCCGATATCACGTGTGATTTTATACCGTCCGGACAGGTCGGGACGCATGCAGCTGACATCCGGGACGTAACGTTGATTTTGATAATTATAATCCCGAACGGATAACAGGGCGAATTTATCAAAATCAATTTGTGTTTGAATCGTTCTGTCATAATGAAGATTATGGCCGACACCCCAGGCAACAACATGTTTGGTTATTTCAAACAGTTTTTGAAACAGATCTTGAAAATCCTCACGGCATTCAAAAAGCCCACCGCCCCCTAAAATAACAATGTCGTCGGGGCGAATGTCTTGCCACCGAATATGGTGCCGTATATCATGAATAAAACACGGATAATGGTATCGGAAATATTTAAAGTGATGATAGGGGCAGGCCACACTGTCCCCGGCATTTAAGGTTTCGGCCGCATGAATGAAATGCAGGCGCCGTGTTGATTCATAAACAGTATTTTTTTCTGAAACAGCGGCCGGAGAAATATCTTTTTTTTGTAAAACCGTATCACCGGATTCAATCAAAATATCAAATTGTTGTGACTGATAAGGTATGTTTTGGTTTAAGATGACCAAATGGCCGTTCGGTGCCAAAACACGCAAGCATTCCCGTAAAATGCCGTCCGAATGCAGGGCGGTTTCATCTGTGCCCAGGTAATAAATCACGTCAATGCTTTCATCGTGTTCGGGGATATTGGAAAGATCGGCAAAATCGGTTGGTATGTTGTTTTTAAAACGGGTGTATTGATCAAGGTCAAGGGTATAATACCTCAGTTCCGCCGTTTTTTCCATCAGGCGGGACAGCGTTTTTTGATTAAGTGTTCCGAATATAATCCCCTTTTTATAGCGTGTTTTTTCATCCGTTCGCAGTTGAAAAGAATGTTGATACCCGACCTTTGTCAAATAGGGCTTGATTTTATCAAACACAAAATCAGGGGTTAATTGTGTCATACAGGGTGGTTCAGTGTGCCCGCACACGCATTTTTCGGCCCAGGTGTTTTGAACCCACTCACACCACAGCGGGCAAACCCCGGGTGCTTTTAAATTAATGTTTTCGGGATACCCCAAAAATGCGGGCAGAGTTTGCCCGAAAAACACGGCGCTTTTACCCATTAAGCAATGGTTGATATGCACCATGCCGCAATCACCGTCTATATGTAACCGGGAATGTTTTAACAAAACTTTTAATTCATCAAAGGTTGTTTGACCGCTTAAATTTAAATCTGTATTTTTAATGGTTAATGCGGGGTTAAAAACACCGCCCAATTGAACAATTTTTAAATGCGGACAGGTTTTTTTAATTTTTTTACACAAAGCATCATAATATTTTAACGGCCAAATACGCAAGTTGCGCTTGCCGTTATAATTCATATCTACGCCCGCCTGAACGGTGATGTATTGCCCCGGGGTCAGGTTGTTTTCCCGTAAAACGGATTCGCTTTCAGGGGCTATGACCATCAGGGGTTTTGTTTGCGGACTCATTTTCAAAAGGCCGCCGACGTCGGCTTGCGTCATGCGCACTTGTTTGTTAATCAGGCTGAACATCACGGATAACGTGTCGCAATCGGCCCCGTGATGAAAGAATTTCGGGTTTTCTTTTTCAAACGCAAGCAGTGTTTGAAACAGATGCAGCACCTGTGCCGGCAAAGCGGCCGCTTTTGATTCGTTTAAGAGGATAAGTCGGGGAAACCGATTTATTTCTAAACAAGCGTCAAATTTGCTTTCATCATACGCATCCGCCGTTTCAACCGAGGCGATATAAGGGATACGATCAAAAAGCCGTGAAATAATTTCCGGTTTTTGTGTGGTAAATACATGAAAAAGAACGGGGCAATCCATGTATTTATACAATTCCTTTAAATACGTGCCGGCCATGGTCACATCACCGATACCGCCGTTTAGGTGACACGCCATGTGAAAGGCCCCGTCCGTTTTATATGAAATGTCACGGGAAGGGGGTGTTTGAAACGCCAGTTTTATTCCCTGCCAGGCCATTATGGCGGCTATTTTTCGGGGGCGGTTCGGATACTTATTTTTCAGTTTTTCAAATTTTGCCGATATTTTTTCACAACCGGTGCTCATGCCTGAATCCTTTGTAAATCAGATTTTATTTTGTCAAAAATCAGCGACGGGGCAATAGATGCCATACAGTCCGGTGTCGCATTTCCTTTGGGGCAACGAATGGCCCAATCGGGGGTCAACCATTCACACCCCGAACATGCTTCGGCCGAAATATTGATGTTTTCGGGGTAACCGAAAAAACGGGCCGATGTGGGACCGAAAACAACGACCGATTTTCGGCCGCTTAAAAAATGGCGCATATGCACCATGCCGCCTTCGCCGTCAATGTGCAAAGCGGCATGTTTTAAAATAACCTGTAATTCGGCAAAATCCGTTTGACCGATCAGGTTTTTATCCATATGTTCAAATGAAACACATCTGTCGGCCGATATGCCCAACTGAACCAGGGGCAAGCGCGGAAAATTTTTTTTAATGAGCGCCGCCAATTGATTATACGCGGGAACGGGATACAACTTTGTGTGTTCTTTATGGGGGGAGGTACCGTCAATTCCCCGATGAAGGGTGATGTATTTCCCTTTTTTAAGGCCATATTTTTTTAACACAATGTCATCGTTTTGTGTGTTTAAATGATAGGTTGAATCGGGCATAATGCCCAATTTCCCGCCAATATCGGGTTGTTGCACCCGCATGCGCCCTTTTTTCAATTCCAAAGTCGTTGCCAAAGCATTGCTGTTGGGTTGATTATTTAAAATAAATTCGTTTTGCGTTTTAAAGTGTTCCAAATGGGCACAGTAATCCGACAGCCAGGGCGAAAAGGCAGCAATTCTGTCCGGTTTAAACCGCCATATGACGGGGTAAATCAGTTGTTTGATAAATAAGTCGTATAAATGTTCATTTCCAAATGCCAGCTGGCGCGGATAAACGTTATCAAACGTGTCTTTATTAAACAAAGATTCGTTGATTTTTTGTGACGGATGGCCATAAACGTCTATTTGAAGCGGGCAGGTTATTTTTTTGCGCAATTCCTGAATATATAAAGCAGAAATTAACAGGTCCCCGACACCGCCTTCCAAACAAAAACCGATGGTTAATTTGTCCTGGGGTAAGGTTGGGCGCCAAAATTCTTTTGTTTGTTTATATGAATTGTCATAGGGTTTTAATGTTTTGTGAAACACACATTTTAAATTCCACAGGGCGAATTTCAACGCCGCCCGGCGGGGGTGAGTGGCGTATTTGTTTTTTAATTTATTGACTTTGTTTTGCAGTTTGTCAAAGTAATTTTTCATTTAATCGCTCCATTTTTATCCAGGGCGTCCAATATTTCTTTGGCGCGCAAGGCTTGCATGCATAAAGCGCCGCGCTTAAAAAAGTCGGTGTATCCGACAGGTTTTCGGGGTTTAAACAAACAATTGTGTTCCCAGTTATCGTGCACCCATTCGCATGGGCAGGGGCACAGACGGCTGGCAATATTAATGTTTTCGGGGTATCCGTAAAAGGTTTCATCCGTCGGACCGAACAGGACAAGTGAGGGCTTACGGCTCATAAAATGGCGCATGTGAACGGTTCCCCCCTCACACGATACATGCAGGGCCGCGCCGTCCAAAAGGCTCAACAGTTCTTGAAAAGTTGTTTCGCCGCACAAGTTGACATCCACCCCCCGAATCGGGTCACAGCCCGGCAACCCGATTTGCACCAAGGTGTGGTCCGGATATCGTTTTTTTAAAGCGGCCGCTATATCATAAAAAATACCGATTTTGCATAAGCGGTTATTGGTGCTGGGATCATTGTTTTTGCGTTTTCCCACTTTCCCGACGCCGTATTGCAAGGTGATATACTTTTGCGGCAGGGAAAATTTTTCCCTGATTTCGGCGGCGTTTTCGGGCGGCGTGATTTTTAATGTGTCCTTTAGGGATAAAAGCCCCTCCACATCGGCTTGCCCGATACGGGTGCGCCCCTGAATTTGTGTATAAGATTGCAGCAATTTATCGGCAACAGTGCCCGGCACAAGCATCGTGCCGTTTTCTTTGGCAAAAAAGATCAGCTTTCTGACATACTCGTATAACTTGGGCGCCACTGTGGACAGTTTGGCCCGTTCTGCAAACGTCACAACCGGGGTGCGAACCAAGGATAAAATTAAATCATTCTTGCGCGGTTCGCTGTGGTATGTGAACACGCCCGCAATTTCGGTCAAATCACGGGTTATAAACGCGATTTCTTTTTTAAAGGCACGCGGCACGCTGATACTGACCCGAACATCGGGGGCAAACGTGGCGGCAAAATGTTTGACGTAATTCAGGGCAATAATTATATCCCCCAAACCGCCACCCAAGCGGATTAAAACATGTGCTATGTCATCCGGTGCGCCAAAGCCCCACCAAACATAGCGCGGATGCAGCAGTTCTTTCACCATTCTGACGCATAACGATGCCATAATGCGTGTCAGGGAGTGGTGTTTTGCAAACGATTTTTCTACCGCGCGGTGAAAGCGTTCCTTGCGATTGTTGGCATAGGGTTCGGCCACTTCAAAAAAAACAAGGAATTTTTTATACGACGCCGTTGTTTTTTCATGCACAACATATTCCATGTTGGGGGGATACGTAAACTCTGTGCACGGGTTTTTCGGTTTATATCGGGCAAAGGTCAGCGAAACATTCGGGAACACGGGAATGCGAATAAACAACTGGCGCTTCCACGGGTCACACCACGAACCGGCAAAATGGTGCACGGCGTAACTGTCGGGGGTATCCAGGCAAAAGTAATTGACCGGATAAATCACGGCTTTTTTGGAAATTTTAATCGGGTCATGTTCCGTAAAAAGCTGTTTGCAGCCCATTTGTTCCAAAACCGGGCGCAGGCGAACCGTGTTGGGGGTTTTATCAAAATGATCATCATCCACGCAAAAGGGAATGTCTTTATAAACATCCAGCATGCGTTTAATAATATCATTCCCCGGCACGGCGCCGATAACGGCCGTGCCGATGCTTTCAAAAGTCCCGCATCGTTCCGAACCGATGAAAAAATCATTCTTTAAAAACGCATCAAACGGCCGCCGCACTTCAACATCGGTATCCAAATAAATCCCCCCGTGCGTAAACAGGGCATACAACCGCACCACATCGGACACAAACGCAAAATTGCGGGCCCGGTAAGCCTGCATTACATAGGTGTTATCGTAAAAAAGGGATAAATCTTTATCCGACCATTCGCGGATTTCATAATCGGGCAAGACCTTATGCCACGTTTCCACACAGGCCCGTAGCATGTCACTTGGTGCATTGTTGCCGAACCAGCAATAATGGATGATTTTGGGTATCATGCCGGTCTCCGATTCGGTTGGCGAAAGGAACAAAATAATATCCCCGATAATATTGTGTGTTTAATCAATTTTTTTCCCTTATCAGCAAGCTGGTCAATATGTATCCTGTAAAAGGATTTATCGGCCCATAGTATAAAGGATAGGACCTCTTCTTGTCAAGCATAAAATACGCAATATTAGGGGGAAGCGATATTCATGTTGACGGGATGCTTGTTTTCGCACACATGACAAGGGAGGGGAGGGAAGCAAGCATGCCCGTCGGGGGTGAGTCGCGGAACGTGTTAAAACTCGTGCTTGGTGGGACGTTCATAAAGACGGCTGATTTGTGCCTTGGGGGCTTTCCCCTCGTAAACCGTTTCATACAACACTTGGCAAATTGGCAAATCCAATCGGTCGCACAGGGCGTGCACGGCCTTTAACGTGTAAACGCCTTCGGCCAACTTTTCAAACCGCGGGCCTTTAACCAAACTTTCACCGTATTGGCGGTTATGCGAATGGGGGGAAAACAGGGTTGCTTCATAATCGCCCAAATGCGCCAATCCATAGGCGGTTTTCGGATCACCGCCGAAATAGGCGATAATGCGCCCGACCTCAATCGGGGCCCGTGCCATTAAGGCCCCCTTTAACCCGTGCCAATTTAATCCGTCCAATACACCGGCCGCCAAACCAATGACGTTTTTTAACGCTCCGCCGATTTCATTGCCGATTAAATCCGTGCCGTAATAGGCGCGGATAAGATCCGAATTCATATAATCGGCCCAGGCGCGTTTTACTTGCTCGTCATCCGAATCAATGACAACACAACTGGGGATTTTTTGCAAATAATCCTGCACATGGCCGGGGCCCAACAACACCGCCACACTGACACCGTCTTGCGTTATTTCTTCCCGAAACACTTGTGTCAGACGCTTGCCCGTGTTTTGCTCTAACCCTTTCATTGCCAATAAAAACGTTTTGCCTTTCAGATCAAAGGCATTTAATTCCCGACATAAGCCGCGCAAATTTTGGCACCCGATGGAAATAATAATAACGTTGTTTTGAAGCGCCGCCTTTAAATCATCGGTAACCGACACATTACCCGGCATGGTGACATACCCGTTTTTCCCCTCTTTTTTCAGGGATTGAAACGCCGGATCACTTGCCAAGCCATACATTAAAACGCTTTTTGATTTATAGATTGCCGCATAATAGCCCAAAAAGCCGCCCCACCGGCCGCAACCGATGACTGTCATATTGTTAAAATCCGAATGTATCATGATATGTTCTCCTTAGCCTTTTCGTTAAAAAGTAAGGTAACACGAAACGCGGCAAAATACAACCCGTTTTCTTTAAAAAAAACGGGAGCGACCAAAAAAGGGGGGATTGACAAGCCCTCTTTTTTCGGGTATGATAACACCATATTTTTTAACGGAGCGCCCTCATGACAGATACCCCTTTAAAACAAGCCGTTTTATTGATGAGCACGGTTGCTTTAACCCCGTTATCCGCCGGAGGCACGGCACCGCTTGAAACACAATCTGACTCATCCGAAATACCTCCCGTGGAATCTGTTGTATCGGCGGATCGGTTGGACAAAATGATGTTGCCGCTGCCGGATGAGGCAACGTATTTTTATCACCAGCGCCTGATAAAGCATAATCGCGAACATCCGAATGATCCTTTGGAGGCGTTATCGGAAAACACCCTGATGGCCTATTTGGAACGGCAAATACAAACGGCCAAGGCGCAAGGGAAAACATACGATTCGGCGACGGATGTCGCCTTTATCCGCGCGGTTCATCAATTAAGCAATATGTGGCGCCTGCAGCAAGAGTTAATCCGTTTGGAAGAGCGGCGTCAGGAAATTGAAATCAATACGGCGGCTTTTGCCAAACGGGTCGCTGACGGGTTTTGGATGCCCGAAACACCCAATCAAACCGCACGGCAGTATCGGGCCTCGTTTGAACGGGCGAAAAAAGAAAATCCTAACCTTGTATCGTTGGAAAGTATCACCGCTGATGATATTCAAGATATGAGTGCCCGCTTGGCCCGTGTGGTGTGTTCAACGAACCCTTATGTTGCCGAACGGTGCCGAGAGACCATTATGCATCTGTATGCAGCGTTTCAAATAGAAAAAGCGGAACAAAAAACCGATATGCGACAGGCGACTTTGTCCCGAAACGCACAAACCACCCGCGAACGCTGACTTTATAAGGGGAATCGTTCTGTTTTTTCCCTTTTTGAAAGAAGATAAAGTGTTCAATTGTCACTCCGATTCGGTCTTTTTTCATGATTTTAACAAAAAGATGTGAAATCCTCTTGCGTTTTTAAAAAAAATGTGATACAAAAAGCGTCATCGGAACATGGCGCAGTCTGGTAGCGCACTCGTCTGGGGGGCGAGGGGTCGTGGGTTCAAATCCCGCTGTTCCGACCAATAAAAAAGCAGGCTTTCAGGCCTGCTTTTTTATTGTGTCAGCGGGGGTTGAAGCCACGAGGAAGTGGGTTCGGCCGCAGGCACCGGCGGGCGCAAGAACGCCGAAAAAGTGCCAAGGCAATGTCCGATAGGACAGCCCTTTAGGGTGAGCGTTGAAAACGCGAATAAATCCCGCTGTTCCGACCAATAAAAAAGCAGGCTTTCAGGCCTGCTTTTTTATTGTGTCAGCGGGGGTTGAAGCCA
>CALXVS010000029.1 GCA_944392145.1 uncultured Alphaproteobacteria bacterium
CCGCTTCTTGGGGACATTAACACCCCGCTAAAATAAGGACTCATTGCCCTGGACCCTCGGGCCAAGCTTAGAGGGTGACAACAGAGGGGGAACCACCGTTCGTGACAAGTTGTCCCGGACGGCAACGCACCCCCGGCCGTCATGCTTGCGAAAGCGAGCATCCAGGCAACATGAATGCCGCTTTTATTACTGTTGACGCCCCGCTAAAATAAGGACTCTTTGCCCTGGATACCCGCATACGCGGGCATGACGGAAGGGGGGAAGGATACCCGCATGCGCGGGCATTATTTAAAATTTCCACAAACGACCGCACCGACCGTGAGCCGGCTTTAATCCGGTCAATGGTTCCTTGCTCGCGTTTCAGGGCAAGATCCCGCAGTTGCGCTTCACTGAGCGGTTCTTTGGGGAATAAAGGATTCTGTTCTGTCATACGTCACCTTTCTGTAATTGATTCTTTTTATTCAGTAAATCTGATTCAAAAAAAATTCGTCAACTCTTTTTTACAAAATCCATGCATTAAAATCGGTGATCGGGGGGGCTGGTGCCCCGCCCCCTGTCTTTAACGCCGTTTAAAAAGCGACTTAAACCTGTTCACCAACTCTTTTTGCCGGCCTGGTCAGCGCGTCGGATAGGCCGGCTTGTCCCCCACCGGATACAGGCGCACGGCCCGACATCGCCTTAAGGGCCGAACGATTGCCCGCTGCCCCGTCACTGCCGACCGCCGTCGGTGTGCTGCGTTGAGTCAAAGCCTCGGCCAACAACGCCTTTAACACGGCGGCCGCCGCAGCATTTGATACGCCGGTGCCCGCACCGGGAACAGGTGTTTTGCTCGTTCCCGCGGCCGGTGCTGTCGCCGAAACAGTCGGAACAGTCGGCGCCCGCATATTTACATTTGGCACCGATGAAGCCGCCGGGGCACGACCGGCCGCATTTTGAACCGATGAAGCCCCCGGCACACCGGCAGCGGCATTTTGCACCGGTGCGGTGTTCCCCTGCCCCGTTTTGCTCATGGCACTTAAGGCTTGCATCAATGCCGCCGGCACGGCCGCATCGGCCGTAACGGGTTTTAAATATTTATCGGGATTTTCAATACCGATATTTTCCAACCCCAAACGCACAATCGCCACTTTATCCAACGGCACGGCGGCATCGTTCCACACCTGTGCCAATAAAGAAATTAATTGCGTATTGGTGTTTAATTTTTTCTGAATGCCCGCATTGTCGGTATACCGATAGCGATATTGTCCGCCACGCACGGCATCATCCACAACAATATTTTTAAACACACCGTCTTCGGTGACGCGCACTGTTTCGGCGCCGTATTTCATGTTGGCCAACAAATCGGCCACTTTTTCAACAAGAACCAAAATACCGTTTTGTTTAATAATATCCAAATCTTTGGCAACACGTGTGTTTTGTCCCGCAAATTTATACCGCACTTCCGTCGCCGTTGCGGGACGGGTTTCATCCACCCCCTGCATATTCGGGTAAATGCCCGACACAGACGAAATTGTTGCGTCCAAATACGTGATAATTGTTTCATTTTTAATCAATTGCACCGGAATGGAAATAATGGACGACGGGTCATCCAACCCCTTTTTATACTCCAGCACCACACCGGGCGCCAAACGGGTTTCGGGCTTTTTGAAAAACCCCTCCGGCGCAAAGCGCGGCGGATTTAAAATCAACGCTTGGGAATCGTTTTCCAAATTGGCTTTTTGCTCTTGACACAGGCACAAATCATACACACTGTAAAGCGTCGGCAACCCGCGCTTTGTTTCAATGTTGCGGCACAGGGCGACATTGATTAACGGGTTAATCACAAACGGGTTTTCATGAAACGCCGCCAACACCCGCCGCCCGATAACCGTTGCACACCAATTGTGCAAAATCGTGCCGTCGGGCATGGTCCAATCGCCCCAAAATTGCAACACCTCAATTTTTCCGTTATGCACAACCGTATCAATTAAATCACGGTCATCTTCGCCTTGATCGGTGGTTTCATCCGGATGCAGCAAGCCTTGAATCCGCCGTTTATCGGCCGCCGTTAAGTGCCATAATTTATTGGCACACACATGATCCCAGGTTTCAAAACTTTTTATAATTTTGGCCCCTTTGTCCCAGCTTTCGGGCATGTCGGGTTCAATATCGGGTGAAAAAACCACGTTCAGGGGGTTTAACGCCTCCACCGCCGCCCCGTCATAAACAACCTGTTCATAAATACCGAATTGCCCCTCTTGCGACACAGGGGTCAGGGTTTTGTTTTGAACCAAGGTTTCGGCCGCCTCTTTATGCCGGCGCACATGCTTTGTCACACGCTTCCACGACACAAAAAAGCACATCTCGCCCGTTGAATCCAAAAATTCCAGCCCGCGGTCCAATGCCGACGAAAATTTCATTTTGTCCAAGGCATCGGCCAAAGCCGCCTTTTGCGCCGCCGCATGATGCATGCTTTCTTCATCCACGCCCGCAACGTCAAACATCGCATCGGGAGAGGCATACAAATTGTCCCATAAAAACGCTTGATGCGTTTGAAACAACGAATGAAGTTTGCGAAACTTAATCGCGCTTTTCCACGCGTCTTTTTCGTCCCGTTCGGGCGCATCCAGCGGCGTGTCCTCTAAATACAACTCGGGTTTTAACCGGTCATAAATAGCAATTTGCTGGGAACGCGCTTGGTCAAAATCGCCAAACATTGTTACAATTTTGTCCCGCACACCGTCGGCCTCGGCCGGCGTTAAGGTGCGCTTTGATTGATCTTGATGATTTATAATTTCAAACATTTGATTTTCCTTTTCAATAAAAATTTAAGTGAAGATAAATGAACCTTTTTTTACTTCCATCCCAAAAACACCGCTTGATTTAAAGAACTCAAGTGGTGTAAAAAAGGGTCGGCTTGCACCGACCGGAAAATGATTGTCCCCTCCTCTGTCCTCCTTGCTCCCCCTCCTCTGTCATGCTTGCTTCCCCCTCCGGCCGTCATGCTTGCTTCCCTCTCCCCGTCATGCTTGCTTCCCCCTCCCCGTCATGCTTGCCTCCCTCTCCTCTGTCATGCTTGCGAATGCGAGCATCCAGGCAGCATGAATGCCGCTTTTATTGACCTTGACGCCCCGCTAAAATAAGGAATTATTGCCCTGGACCCTCGGGTCAAGCTTAGAGGGTGACAACAGAGGGGGAACCACCGTTCGTGACAAGTTGTCCCGGACGGCAACGCACCCCCGGCCGTCATCCTTGCTTCCCCCTCCGGCCGTCATGCTTGCGCATGCGAGCATCCAGACAACATGAATTCCGCTTTTCTTACCCCTTGACACATCGTGAAAATAAGCGGAGAAAAAGCATCAAACCACCGGCCAATAATACTCGGCCACATACGATACGGCATCAAAAATATGGCCCATAAATTTGGCCTCGCGATCCATTTTAATTTGTTGAAACGACGGCAAATCAAATGCGCCGCCGCCCTCTTTATACCGTAACTGTTTCAGGTTTTCTATCACCCACCGGCAGCGCGGGTGCACAAAAAACCGCTTTTGTCCGTCTTCCCCGCGAATCAGGCGATTAAACGCATTCACCCGCATTTGAATGGGCGGATTTTTGCGGCGGATATCAATTTCAACCCTTAATCCCGCCCGACACAACACGTTCCGCACAATCGCATAGTCGGAATAATGGCTTTGCGTTTTGCGATAATCCCCGCTGGCATCCCCGTTTAACACCACGGTGGCCCGGTGAGTGCCGTAACGGCGCACAAATTCTTCGGCGGCATCAGCCGTTGTTGCGTTTTCAAGAACAATTTCATCAAACACAAACAATTTATCCCGTGTTTTATGGGCACAAACCCACATCATCGGGTCAACGTTAAAATCCATGGACAGATGAATCGGCAACTCCGGCACATATGTAATGTGATCGTCTATATGTTCGGGTGAAAAATATTTGACAACTTTATTTAAACTGCCACCCCGCGGTTTATTTAAATAATCGCGCGCGTATTCATCCGGCCGATGTTGCTTGACCAATTCGGCCCGCCGAATAAATTGTTGGGAAATCAAACCCAAATGCGCGATTTCGGGATAATTAACCTCCACAAAATAGGTGCCGGGCGGCGCGCTGAACGTGTCATAATCCAAAAACAGGGCTTCTTCAACCGGCAAATGCGCCTCTACTCGATTGTAAATGACAATTAAAATAACCCCCTCTTTCCTTAACGTCGGCAACAAAGCATCAAAGCAAGCCCGACTGACACTTTGGGCTTCATCAATAATGCACAAATCAACACCGGCCATCCCTTTTAACCGTTCGCGCGAGTTGGCATTTTGATCTTTTAAACCGTTAAAAAACAACACGCTGCCGTTTTTATGGTAAATGCGCTGTTTATCATAGGAAAAGCCCATCCCTTTAAATTCGCTTTCAATTAAAGCGACAAATTCGGCATACAGGCTTTCTTGAATGGACCGCATGATTTCACGAAACGCAACAGCGCGCTTTTTGGCACGCATTAAATGAATCAACACCGCACGGCACGCATGTCCCGTTTTCATGGAACCGCGCCCGCCGGTCAAGGCGAACGTTTTATAATCCCCCTTGTCCATATGCAGTAAGGGAGCATATTTTTCATAAAATTGAATACTGGTCATTTTTTTCCCTTTATTAAAACAGGTGAACCGTTATGAACGAATCACCACTTCAACGGCCGTCGCAGCGGGCATATCATCCCCACGGTCTTTATCATACAGGCCGATTAATTTGCCTTTTAACTCTTCAGCCTTTAAAATAGCGGTAAAATCGGGTTTAGGCGTTACATCAAAGGCGTGTTCCTGCACCCGACACAAATATTGAAAACTGTCGCGCCGCGAATACTGAACATCCGCCTGCACGGCAGCCGTGATGACGGCTTCTTGCTCGGCCAAAAAAGCACGCACATCCGATCGCCGCAGCAACCGCGCGGCAGCCGATGAGGCATTTTTATCGGACGATGCCCCGTAAACCGCGGTATACGCCCGCGTTGCGTTTTTTTCTTTTAAATACGCAAGGGCAAACTCTTTTTGCTTTAAATTCATGAAATAATCACCTCCTTTTTGATGTTTAGATTTAAAATAACGGCTTCCCCCGCGCCCGCGGACAACCCATTCCATGTTATGCTTGCCCCCCTCTCTTCGTTCTCCTTGCCCTCCCTCTCTCTGTCATCCTTGCTCCCCCTTCCCGGCCGTCATGCTTGCGAACGCGAGCATCCAGGAAAACCAATTCCGCTTTTTAGAAACGAGAGGCATTCCCGCCCGCGACAACTTGTCACCACCTGCGACACCCCTTCGGCCGTCATGCTTGCGAATGCGAGGATCCAGGAAACATGAATACCGCTTTTCTTACCCCTTGACGCCCCGACAAAATAAGGAATCATTGCCCTGGACCCTCGGGTCAAGCTTAGAGGGTGACGGTAGAGAGGAGTCCCGGACGCTGACTCAACCCCGGCCGTCATCCTTGCGAAAGCGAGGATCCAGACAACATGAATTCCGCTTTTATTGACCTTGACGCCCCGCCAAAATAAGGTCTCTTTGCCCTGGATACCCGCATACGCGGGTATGACGTGAGGGGGGAGAGGTCATGCTTGCGAATGCGAGCATCCGGGAAACATGAATACCGCTTTCCCTACCCTTAATATCCCGCCAAAATTCCGTTAAAAAAAAGGGACGCATCATTTACCGATACGTCCCTGAAATTATCCGTTTTTTTTAATCTACATACACACAATATGTTTGTGCCAAAGCAGAAATGCTGTCATACACGGGTTCGCTTTGCGACCAACTGCTTAAAGCTTCTCCATCCACTTTATACCCCAAACGAACTATCCAATGTCCGGTTGCATTTTTACTTGAACTGGGCTCATCGGCATTAATCGTTGTGTTTGATGCATCTTTTACATCACTGAAATCATTCGCTTTATTATCAATTGTCACGGCAAAACGGGCCCGCCGCGTCACAATGTTTCCGGTATCATCACGAATGGCAACACGACTGATATTGCTGTTTGCATTGGCATAAGAATCCTGTTGATTTCCAATCACGTGGCTATTCACCATATTGTTTCCGACATTGGCGGTATAGGTGCCGCTGACAGCCGACACATCGTTTCCGTTGGCGACCAAACGATTGGCGATATTGGCAATATCCCCTTGATCCAACAAATGACTGTGCCCGGCATTAATCCGCACCACACGCCCCGAATCCCACCGTGTCGGTGTGACAATAATGGCGGGCTTATACCCTTTCGGGCACGTGGGTTTTGTCACCTTTACCTCATACGGATTGCGCGCAACACTGTCCGAATTGATTGAATAGACCGCTTTGGCAATATAATTCGGCAGCAAGTCAGATAACTTGGCCCCTTTACGCGCTCCTAAACGGATGTCGTGCAATAATGAACTTCCCTCACCCGTCAAATTAATGCGATATTGCTTGTCTTTATCCACATCGCCCTCCGTCAAAGCCGCAATATCCGGCACCACCTCATCACTTAACGTATCTTGCGTGTTGCGAATTTCACCGGCCTTAATCACCATTTCTTTGGTAACAGTCTCAGTTCCGTCAACGTGCTGCAATACAATCCCTTCCGATTCTTTCGTCCCTTCACTGTCTTTATCAATCACATTTCCATCTGCATCAACCCGTGTTTTCAATACAACACGACCGGTTGCATCAATTTCCACACGGCTTTTTCCATCTGTATCATACACAACCATACGGCGGGCATGGTTCAACCCCGATCGCGCCGTTGTGGTTTCCTCTCCCGCTTCCAGGGCAATGGCCGATATCCCATTGGTGTTATCCCGACCAATGTATAAATTATTGCGGGCGTAAACATGTCCTTGTTGGGATTTATCCGACCCGCCTTTGGCGGCCCCCACCCAAAACAAGGGGTCACAATTATTATTACCGGCTCCATAAATCACATCGCTTTGCACCGCCCCCGAATCGGGATCTGTTTCACGCGATAATTGTTCAATGCACGCACCGCTGGCCCCGGGACTGACCTGCCCGACAGAAAAATAATTCCAGGCATGCATATCCCGAAAGCCCATACTGATCGGGGCAGCAACAGCATTCCCATCGCCGGTGTCGGTATAAACTTCGGGTGTGAATGAAGACATGGTGACCAACGCAACATAAATCGCTTTAATAGAGGTCTCACCGTTAAAAACACCCGAAACCGCTGCTTTAGCACCGGCATAACCGGCTGAATTTAAATTCAACTCCCACGCACCGGCGGTACCATGGGCGGTTGATTGATCGGAACGTTGCACAATGCCGCCCATCACACCGGTCATCGCCGCCACGCGTGAGGCCTGCTTTAATGTAAAATCTTTGGGCAACAACTCGGCCGACGGAACAACAATTGCCTGATACACCGGACGGGGGGCAATATCCTCATCCAATAAATAGCCGCTTAAACTAATCTCGTAATAATCCAAAACACCGTTATCATCGGCATTTTCACCGCAAAACCCGTTGGGCAAAAACATGCACAACGTGCCGTAATCCATAATTCGGGAACAATCAACCACGCGGTTGTTACTTACCGGACAACTGGCTTCCAACACCGACCGATCAGCCTGCAAATAGGCGTCCACCCCCTCGGCAATCGTGCGGATTTCAGACGCCATGTTGACGTTGTCCACCTCTTGTGATCGCAACGCGATTTGACGCACCAACATCGGTGCCATCACACCCAACAGCGCCAAAATCGCCAATACTTCAATCATGACCGAACCGCGTTCGTTTTGTTTGCTTAAGGGCATGGGCATTCCTTTCTTAAAAAAAAACAATTCTTTATCTTTTTATATTATCGCGCCCCGGGGTCTTTGTCAACGACTTTTTTTTAAAACAAGTGCCACTTTCCGTTTTAATAAAACGACTTTATCGGGGTTATTCACCGGCTCTTATCCCTGATGGCAATGCCGCACCGACACCAAAGCGCCGTTTATCCCATATAAAATTATTATGAATTTTCCGCTTATCGGTAATTATGTTTTGTGTGGTGCATTCATATACTTCCTCACCGCTTTCATTGGGTTTTAATTCTTTTTTGCATCCTTGTGTCGCCAATGACCGATCATAAACTTTAACGTTATATAACGTTCCCAACAAAGTTGACGCAGCGTTCACACGCCCGAATTCAAGGGGAGCCGTTCCCAAATCACCCGCCGTAGCGGTTAAATTCAACGATTGGTGCGCGATTTGCTTGTCATCCACAAAAAGAGCATGCCATGCCGCCCCCGGTGAACTTGATAATTGAGCCACATAAGTGACTTGAACCGGTGTGGTCACATTGCCCGCCAGACGAAACTTATCAAACGGAACCTCAAGCATCGTTCCCGACAAACCGGGATTATCGGTATCCCGTATGCCAAAACGTAAGACTTTATTTTCTTCATCCGCCTCTCCGCCAATCAGACGATAGCGCCCCAGGTTCCCCACGCCCCACAAGCCGCCGCGTTTAATGCTATCCTCGTTTGAAAAACGCACCACGGCCGATATGGTAAAGGCATTCCCCAGTTCTTCTTGACGCATTGTTGTGGTGACATAGTTATTACCATCCATCATCAGTCCGCCTTTTTCCCATACAGCGTCACCGTGAACGGTGGCCGTATCCGCCGTATTGATTCCCAAATTAACCCAATTGGTCCCCAACGTTTTATGCCCGCTGCCATTGTTGTTAATACCGTCCAAATGCAGGACAAGGCCGTCTTGCTCATACGGCAACCGCCATTTGGTTAAACAAATCAACATATCCGGCAAATTGTCGTGTCCCCCCAATAACTTGGCCATTTCATCTGTAATGGCGGGGGGGACAATTTGGTGCAATTGAACAAATGTTTGCTCGACCCCGTCAATGGTTTTATCAATGGTTTCACTGGCAGCATGCGGTGTATCAACGGCGTATTCCGTTGCACTGGTACTTAAATCATCACGCCGAATCAACGTGCCGCATTCGTTTGAATTATATGTCAAATTTGAAATCGCTGTGCGCCAATACTCTTTTTGCCGCACCCGTTCCGACCAACCGTCTTGTTGAAACCCATAGGTCACAATATATTTATCCGATGCCCGAATGCAATCATCAACCAATTGATCGTTCCGATCGGGATTGACACAGGCAAATACACTGACAAAATGTGAACCATCCTCCCCATCCGATAAAGTGGCATCACTGGTTAAATTGGCCTCGTTCAACCCGCGTGTCGGTCGCATTTTTTGCACCATTGTCACCGGAAACGGCCGAAAAGCCTGCGATGCCCCCTTATAAGAGGGATCATAATCTGCCCCCAACATCCGCTGCAAGGCATAATTTTTTGCCCCCTGATGCATGGAAACAAGCGTCACAACCGCGGCCTCCCCAATGGGTTGCTCAAGCGAGACTTTATCCGTGCGCGGGTAAAGACTGTAATACACAATACTGATAAATAAGGTGACCATCACCAACCAAAAGGTCATGCGCGTTTCTCCGTTAAAAATGGTTTTCGCCTTTTTTAAAGGCAAGCTTACTTATGCCACTTTAAAACAGGTTTTTGTTTTTCGCAAGCATAAAATGACCAACCAACACTTTTTTTAAAAAGGATTCGTTGCCCCGGATGCTCGATGAGGATTGGGCATGGCGGGAGGGGGGAGCATCCCCGCCCGTGAAAAAACCCACCGCCCGCAACACCCCTCCGGCCGTCATCCTTGCGAAAGCGAGGATCCAGTCAACAACCAATTCCGCTTTCCCTACCCTTGACGCCCCGACAAAATAAGGAATCATTGCCCTGGACCCTCGGGTCAAGCCCAAGGGTGACATAAGCGTGGAGAACCCTCCGCCGGCAACACCCCTCCGGCCGTCATCCTTGCGAAAGCGAGGATCCAGTCAACAACCAATTCCGCTTTCCCTACCCTTGACGCCCCAACAAAATAAGGAATTATTGCCCTGGATGCTTGGGTCGCGGTCGGGCATGACGGGAGGGGAGAGCGTCAACGAACATCCCATAAAGAGGGAAATATCACCCAATGGTTTTTGTTTTCACTTTAACGCGCTTCATTTCCATTTTTAAAATACCGAACGAATCACCCGATTGTTCGGTATAAAACTTCAATCGCATTTGTTTAAACGGCACCAATTTATAAACATTTTGCACCTTATTAAACGCATCGTCATAATGCCAATAATAGCCGCCCGTCCCGTCGTCTTCGGCCCATTCGCCGCCGACAGTGCCGTCTTCATTGGCCCAAATCAAAAATTTATCCGATTTACGCTCTACACGAATGGTTTTTGTTTTCATGGGATCTTCATCCAACACAATTTCAATTGTAAAATTATTGCTGTATTGATCATCCAATGTTAAAATCAGGGGCATTTTGGGAATTTTCGTATTGCTGTCCGACCCCAAGTTAATGGTATGGCACGCATACATGCTTTGATAAAATTCACCGTCCGCCGTATCGCCGATGTTTTCACGATAAAGGGCCGAACCGTTGGCGCAGTATAACACATCGTCAATCACGCACCACGCAATCGCGGGCCCCATATCACGCACCACCCATTCCGATGTGATACTGTCATAAACAAGAACAATATCTTTTTCCATCAACGGCACCGAAAACCACAGTTCACTTCTGTCCGTGCCGGTCACGGGCGTGATCGTTAATTCGTTTAACCGGGTGGGGTCCACAATGTTCCAATACTTCATCATGGCACTGCCGAATCCGTCACTGGGACGCGTTTGCCCCGAATCATACAGATAATAGGTAAAAACGTCTTTAGCCACAGCATCATAGTAAAACAATTTATTGGCAAATTTCACAATTGCCTTATACCCCGCGCATCCGCCACCGGTCGCATCCGTGCGCCTAAAACTTGTCGTATCGCCCGGATTACCGGAAAATTGCACGGAATACGAGGCCGTAAACACAACCAACGCATCGCCATATGTTTCAATCGCCGTAATATCGCGGTCAAATTCCTGATACACCGGGTTTGTCACCACATCTGTTTCCTGACTGGACCAATCGTAAATATCGCTTGTCCGGCTCCAATGCACGCGGTTGCCCGAATTGGTAATCAGGCGCCCGTCTTGCACTTTCAAACACAACCCGCGAATATCCCGCCCTTCGGCGTCTGTCGCATTTAAAAACTTGCATTTGGTTGTGGCCGTCATATTAACGCTTAAATAATCATCCACCCCGTTGGTAAACACAAACACGTCATCAAACCCTTGCGTCAATGTAATACCGTTGGCCTGATGCACCGGTGTTAACCCTTCGTAAATCAATTCAAACGTGTTTGTCGTGGGTTTAAAATGGTATAAATACCCCTTTGTCTCATCCACGGCATACACAATCCAATACGATACCCCCAACTGGGTTGATTCAAACTGATCAATCAGGGTTTTGCCCTCTAATTCGGCAATTTTTTTGCGCCCGGACATACTGCAAATGCCCACACTGGGAATTGTGGTTGAATTTTTAAGTTCAACATTTTTCAAATCATAGGCAGAAATCTGCCCCGTTGCAGGGTTAACCACCGGCGGCGGCGTCATTTGCCGTAATCCTAAAAAATGACTGAATGTCATATCTATTTGATGTGTTGCCATTTAAATCACCACCTTTTTTTCCAAGGGCGTTATGCCATAGTTAATCAACAACCGCAAGGCGCGCTGATAGGCCTCAAAATACGGAATATAATTTTCATCCGACGAATCTTGAATCAAATACACTTCCGTTAACAAAATCAACGCATTTTCAAACAATTCGCGCTGAACGGCACCGTTAATGTTAATGGTGTCGTTTTGGGCACTTAAATTCACCCGTTCGGTGCCGCTTTTGTCCCGCGCCATACAGGCCGTGTCATATGAAATGCCAATCGTGACCGGCTCTAACGGTGTCGGATAAAACTCAATTTTATCCCCCGTGTTGTTTTGCACCAACCGATAACACTCGGGCGTTCCGTAAACAGGGGTTTCACTGTCATCCATATCACCGAACGTCTCCACCTGCTCTAACACACGGCCGTTTTCCAAACACACCGCTGTCAGGGTGCCCATGGGCGCCTCTATCGCGCTTTCATAGGCAGGCAACACCTGATACCGTGTCACTTTTTTAAACGTGAACGGATACGTGTGCCACAACTCAATCAACGCCTGTTGCATCGCGATTTTAGACGTTTCCAACACATCGTCAAACGTTTTGGGTATCGGGTCATCCGTTGCCCATTTTAAATTGCTGACACGCTTTAATAAATTAAAAAAATCCATAATAAAATCTCCTATAAAAAATGAATAAAAAAAAAGGCGCCGTCCGATGTTGCCTTGCAACACCCGGCGGGCCAAACAAAAAAACAACCCGATTAAAAAAACACGGCGGCCGGCGAACAGACAAGGAAATAACATGAAAAAACCTTGCTTCCGCCGGCTCTTACCCGTGACCGCACAATAAGGGGAAAGAAATCAAAACCCCTTTGAACCGGGCATTTTAATATCTTTTTTTTAAAATGCCCCGCGGTTTTAACCGAACTTTATAACAACAAAACGGCGGAGGTATTGCCCCCGCGTCAGCGGACAACTCATTCCATGTCCTCCTTGCTTTCCCCCCCTCTGTCCACGACGCCCCTCCGGCCGTCATGCTTGCGCAGGCGAGGATCCAGGATAAACATATTCCGCTTTCCCTACCCCTTGACACCACACATAAATAAGGACTCTTTGCCCTGGATGCCCGATCGGGGTCGGGCATGACGAGAGGGGAAAAGGATGACCGATCGGGGTCGGGCATGACGACGGGAGGGGGAAAAATGTCATCCTTGCGAAAGCGAGGATCCAGGAAAAACAATACCGCTTTTATAGAGGCGTTAACACCCCGCCAAAATAAGGAATCTTTTGCCCTGGATGCCCGATCGGGGTCGGGCATGACGGGAGGGGGGATGTCATCCTTGCGAAAGCGAGGATCCAGGAAAAACAATACCGCTTTTTAGGGATGAGAGACACCCCCGCCCGTAAAAGGAATCCACCGCCCGCAACGCCCCTCCGGCCGTCATCCTTGCGAAAGCGAGGATCCAGGAAACATGAATACCGCTTTTTAGGGATGAGAGACACCCCCGCCCGTAAAAGGAATCCACCGCCCGCAACGCCCCTCCGGCCGTCATCCTTGCGAAAGCGAGGATCCAGGCAGCACTGATTCCGCTTTCCCTACCCCTTGATGCCCCGCTAAAATAAGGACTCTTTGCCCTGGATGCCCGATCGGAGTCGGGCATGACGAGAGGGGGGATGTCATCCTTGCGTATGCGAGGATCCGGGAAAACTAATTCCGCTTTTATAGTAGCGTTGACACCCCACCAAAATAAGGAATCTTTTGCCCTGGACCCTCGGGTCAAGCTTAGAGGGTGACGGTGGAGAGAAGTCCCGGACGCTGACTCAACCCCGACCGTCATCCTTGCGCAGGCGAGGATCCAGGATAAACATATTCCGCTTTCCCTCCCCTTGATGCCCCGCTAAAATAAGGACTCTTTGCCCTGGATGCCCGATCAGGAAAGGGCATGACGGGAGAGGTATTACGGCCGGTGAAAGGAGCCCACCACCTTTGACCCCTCCCCGGGCCATCATACCGCAAGGAGCGTTAATACAACAAAATCTTAATCTTTCTCTTCAATGCCCAGACGCTCGTTTTGTTCAAAAGAAGCCTGTGACATAATTGCTTGTCGCCACGCTTCATCCGATCCGGCATCCGTTATTTCAGCCCGAATGGCCGTAAAATATCCTTTAACCAAAACTGCTATTTCACTGACCGCCCGATCAATGGCCTGTGTATTATATAAGCTGCCTGTTCGTGTGGCACGCCCATAATCGCTGTTTTGCATCCAATCATGATGCCGTTTATAAATCAGCTCAACCGACCGATTAAACGTATCCAACACCGACTGTTCATTATGGCTGAAAAATGTCTGAATCAAATCACGCCCCACGGCCTGATAACAATCGGCTTCCCGATACGCGGCTTCATTTAAAGAGGCGCTGTCACGCGGTGATAAATCGGATTCTTTCCGGCACGCCAAATACCGCCCCTGCAATGCATTTAATTCCGCTTCGGGACCTGATACAGGCTCTTGCGCCCAAACGCTCCCCGATATCCCCAACAGCATCACACACACAATATACCGTATTTTGCCACCGGTTTTAAACATGCAATCTCCTTATAATGATTTATTCACCATTATAAAATGTATCATATCTGTTTTTGTAATTCAAATAATTTTGATAAAACAAGGACTCTTTGCCCTGGACCCTCGGGTCAAGCTTAGAGGGTGACGGTAGAGAGGAGTCCCGGACGCTGACTCAACCCCGGCCGTCATCCTTGCGCAGGCGAGCATCCAGGAAAACTAATTCCGCTTTTATAGGGGCGTTAACGCCCCGCCAAATAAGGAATCATTGCCCTGGATGCCCGATCGGGGTCGGGCATGACGGGAGGGGGGAAAGGATGCCCGATCGGGGTCGGGCATGACGAGAGAGGGGAAAGGATGCCCGATCGGGGTCGGGCATGACGAGAGAGGGGAAAGGATGCCCGATCGGGGTCGGGCATGACGAGAGAGGGGAAAGGATGCCCGACAGGAAAGGGCATGACGAGAGGGGGAAAGGTCATCCTTTCGAAAGCTTTGGATCCAAGCAACATGAATTCCGCTTTCCCTACCCTGAACGTCCCGCTAAAATCATAAGGAAAAAAGGGCGTGTGCCCATTGCCGGCACCGCCCCGATTTTACCTGTATTATATCACACTTTTATCATAAACGCGACACATAAAAACGCGTCAAACCGCGCCAATGTGCGTCAAAAGTCACGGCATCGCCAATAAACACCGTGACTTTCCTTAAAAAAACACCATTAATAGGCGCGGGCGTAAATCACATCTAACGTGGCCTCACGCCCGGTCATCAGGCACTTGCCCGTTGTTCCGCTTTGGTCAAACGGCACACACCGCACACTGATTTTAAGGGTTTTCATCATCTCCAGCGTGTCTTCATCGCCGCACCATTTTCCCCGCACAAAAGCCACCGTCGGCGTGTTGCCCGCCTCATCCAAAAAGATGTTTTGATTGGCAAAATACGCCTGCATCTCTTCGGGGGTTTGCACGTTTGTCACAATATTTTTATTCAACCGCACTCGCGCCCGCGCTAACATCCCCTCTTGAATCTGCGTCAACAGGTCACTTACCGTTGCCACAAATTCATCCGCCGCAACAATTTGTTTCCATTCGGGCGTATTCATCAACACCCGCGTGCGCAACACGGCCCCGTTTTTATCAACATCACGGGGACCCACTTCCAAAATCAACGGGGCGCCTTTTCGCGTCCATTCCCAATATTTATCGGTCGCGTCTTTTAACCGCGTATCCACTTTCACGCGCACACGCTCGCCGTCATAGGTTACCGCCGCAATCTTTTCTTTCAACGCCGCCGCATAGGTCATGACCGATTCACTTTTTAAGGAATCCTTTAAGATTGGCACAATAACCACTTGATACGGCGCAATTTTTGGCGGCACGCATAATCCCTCATCATCGCCATGCGTCATAATCACACCACCGACCAGACGGGTAGACACCCCCCATGAGGTCGTATAGGCATAGTCCAAGCCGCCCTCTTTATTTTGGAATCGGATGTTGGCCGATTTGGCAAAATTTTGTCCCAAAAAGTGGGATGTGCCGGCTTGAAGCGCCCGCCCGTCCTGCATCATGGCTTCAATGCAATAGGTATCCACCGCGCCGGGGAACTTTTCATGTGCGGGTTTGCGCCCTTTAATAACCGGCAGAGCCAAATAATTTTCGGCCAAATCGGCATAGACACTTAACATGTTGATGGTTTCTGCCTCGGCCTCGGCATAATCGGCATGGGCAGTGTGCCCCTCCTGCCACATGAATTCACGGGTGCGCAGGAACAAGCGCGGCCGCATTTCCCACCGCACCACGTTGGCCCATTGATTGACCATCACGGGCAAATCACGATAGGACTTGACCCACTTGGAAAACGAATCGGCAATAATCGCCTCGGATGTCGGGCGCACAACTAACGGTTCATCCAACGGATTGTCGGGCACCAACTTGCCCTCTTTGGCGGTCAGGCGTGAATGCGTCACAACTGCCATTTCTTTGGCAAAGCCGTCAACGTGTTCGGCCTCTTTTTGAAAAAAGCTTAACGGAATAAACAAGGGGAAATAACAATTTTCATGCCCCGTTTCTTTAATTTTTTCGTTTAAAATAAAACGAATGCGCTCCCAAATACCCAACCCCCACGGTTTAATTACCATACAGCCGGGTGTTGCCGACAATTCGGCCATATCGGCCGCCGTAATTACATTTTGAAACCATTCGGGATAATTCCCTGCCCGTGTTTTTTGAAGTGCCATAAAAAAAGTCCTTTGTTAAAACAAAAATAAGTTATGCGGGGATTGTAGCACGTTTGCCCGCCGGGTGCAAGCATAAACTTGCATAACGGGCATCCGCCGGCCCGCCGACAACGTGTCCCTGCCCGTAAAAGAACCCACCGCCCACGACGCCCCGCCGGCGGTCATCCTTGCGCAGGCGAGGATCCAGCAACACTGATACCGCTTTTTAGAAACGAGAGGCGTCCCCACCGGTGAAAAAACCCACCGCCCACGACGCCCCTCCGGCGGTCATCCTTGCGCAGGCGAGGATCCAGCAGCACTGATACCGCTTTTTAGAAACAAGAGACATCCCCACCCGCGAAAAAGCACACCGCCTGCGACACCCCTCCGGCGGTCATCCTTGCGCAGGCGAGGATCCAGGCAACATGAATACCGCTTTTCCTACTCCTTAACGCCCCGACAAAATAAGGAATTATTGCCCTGGACCCTCGGGCCAAGCCCAAGGGTGACGGTGGAGGGGAGTCCCGGACGCTGACGCATTCCCGATGGTCATCCTTGCGCAGGCGAGGATCCAGGCA
>CALXVS010000030.1 GCA_944392145.1 uncultured Alphaproteobacteria bacterium
AGGGGGAACCACCGTTCGTGACAAGTTGTCCCGGACGCTGACGCATCCCCGATGGTCATCCTTGCGAACGCTTTGGATCCGGGAAAACTAATACCGCTTTTCGGCTTTATTCATCAGGCATCAATAAAAGAGCTTCCGGGTGTGGTTTTGTTTTAGCAGGGCGTATCAGACCGGTTTGCGCTCGGCCGCGTATATAAAATTGTTCAAAAATTATTTCTCCCGATTGTAAATCCGATCCGCGGCGTAAGCCGTCCGTTTTCCCATACCGCCAAGGTGTTTCTATTTTTAAATTTTTAGCCGGATCAATTGTAATTTGCAAACCATGGCGTCTATCAGCGTGATAGGGAATTTCATCGATAGAACCGTCTTTAAAATACCATCGTTCAAAACCTTGGCGTAAACCATGAATAAAATCTGTTTCATTCAAACAAGTGCCATTCCGGTAATAAAGGCGCATCGTACCGTGCAATCGTCCCGCCCGGTAGGGAATTTCACATGATAGGGCGCCATCGGGGTAAAAACCGCGTTCAAAACCGTGTTTACGGCCTAAAACAAAAAAAACTTCTTTGAACAATTGTCCATTTGGATGATACGTTCGGCACCACCCATGACGAATACCGCGAATATAGGATGTTTCACGTTTTAAACGGCCTTTATCATCAAATTCGCGTATCAGCCCATCGGGGCGAATATTGAGTACAGAGAAAGTGTGTTGTGTTGGCATTTTTTGGGGTATTTGTGTTGTATGGGGGTGTTGGGTCACGGGAAGTAAATCCTTTCGCTTTGTTCTATTGACTTTTTATATATATTATATTGTCCAAAGGAGGCCTTTTTTCAATAACCCCATACGAAAAGATAGATTTGATTCTTTTGTTTAAAAAGCACCGATTTGTTTTACCAATCGTTTTTTATGAAAAACGCCGCCCGAAAAACGGACGGCGTTTTAGATAAAATCTTTCAAGTTATGCTTTAATAAACAAGTTGCAATGGCAATGCCCTTTTTCGGCAACTTCGTGTTCATGTTCACCACAGGGGCAAAAACCGCGTGATACGTCGCATGGACAGTGTCCATCACATGCGGTTAAACAGCGGTTAATAATTTTATCCGCGTGTTGTGATAATTTAAATCCTTTTGAGGCGGCATACAGTTCAACGGCGTGTTTAAAATGTTCGTTTGTCATTTTCTTCCTTTCTGTTACTGATATAATAAATGAAACCCATAAAGGCACAATGCAGCATAAAAACCGGCGACGATGTCGTCGGCCATTAATCCGAAAGCCGTATGCACCCGTTTGTCAAAAAATGAGGCTGGCCATATTTTAACAATGTCAAAGAAACGAAACAATGCAAACCCTATCGCTAAATAAACGGGGGTTCCCATTAAAGCCTGTGCGACACCGATAAAGGTCAGTGTTTGGCCGGCAACTTCGTCAATGACAATAAAACCGGGATCCGTATCGGACGATGTTTTAAGGACGGGGCGTGCTGCTGCCCAGCCGGTTAAGAAAATAAACACCGTGCCGACGATAATACCGATTACACCGTAAAAAGCGCATAAATAAGCAAATGGCAAGGCAAAAAACGAGCCGATCGTTCCCGGTGCATAACGGGATCGTCCCGTCAAAAACCATGTTGACCATAAAAAGCAAAGGTTATGTGTTATTTGTTTCATGTAATTTTTTCTTTTTTTTAAACAGTTTCATTCGGCCGGTGGGGCAGTGTTGGCATTTGAGGTGCAGAAGGTACAGGAGGCGCTTTCGGTGGTAATGGTACGGTGGGCGGTATCGGTTGAACTTGTTGTGAATGTTCCAACGGTTTGTCCGATATCGGTTGCAGGGACATCGGTTCAGGAGGAACAGAAATATTTTCTGTTTTCGGTAAAGGGGTGTCGGATGCTTTCGGCATGTCATCAGATTCCGACGCCGAATCGGTCATATGAACGGAGGATAGTTCCGGTTGAACAGTTTTTTCATCGGTATTTTTTAAGAATAATTCATCCAAAACTGATGTAAGGGGAGGGATAAGTTCGCCGTTTGCTTCACCGAAAATCGCCAAACGAATACCGGCTGCTTGATAGGTTGTAAGTGCTTCTGCTTCATTTAAAATACGACCCGAAGTCAGGACGATTAATGGAATGATTTCTGAATTCGGCTCACTTTCTTTTAGAGCAGCGCATACTTTTGTTAAAATACCGGCCGGTGAAGGAAGTTGACGCGATGTTCCATACCAATCACTTTGTTCAAGCGAATCATTGATATCAACCGACCATGTTTCATTCGGTTCGTTAATTAACCAAACAAGTGCAGCACGTTCGTCGGTTGACAATGCCAAAGGGACACGTTCGCCTGCGAAAAACAAATTTGAAAAGACTTCTAACACATAATCGGATGTTGCCGCTGTGATTTGTGCGATATCTGCTTCACGTCGTGCATCGGCTTCACTTGTAGAATTTGTTGAGGTATCTTGAAAAGACGATGCGGATGAAGCGACTTCTTTCAATTTTTGTTGTGCTTCTTCAAGTGACATGTTCAATAAAACAGCCGCTTGTGTTCGCATTTTTTCCGGAACAAAAGCTTTCCGTTGCGGCAACCCCTCCAAACCACCAGCAGATGTTATTTTAAGCTTTTTTTTACGTTTAAATGATTTTAAAGAGGGCCATTTACGATAGCTGATAACCCATCCGGTGAGCCACAAGGGAACAAACCCCAGTAAAAGAATTAAAAGAATCAGACTGCCAAATGAATTGATTTGCCATCTGTTATCTAAAAATGCTTGAAACAAACGGATGTAATCGTTTGGGTTCAATAAATCAACATAAAATAAACGGCGTGTCATTGGCACCAATGCAAATAAATAGACAGTGCTCCATATCACGCCTACAGCCAATATTTTCATCCATTTCAACAGCTTTTTTGACATTCCTTTGTCCTTTTTTAAATTGGCTTTTCATATGCAAGTCATTTTACGCGTTTTTTTTTGAAAATTCCATAAAAAAACAGCTTTTTTTATTTTTTTTGCATTATTTAAAAAAATCTGTTGACTTTATCAAAAAAGGGGGTAAAAAAGTAACATTATTACAAGCTTTAAAATGAAGGGATAAAACAATGTCTGTCAGGCCGATTGTCGGAATTGATTTAGATGCCGTTGTGCATAATTACGGGCTTTTATGTCAAGCTTGCCCCGAAACGACAGTGGCTGCCGTTGTTAAAGACAATGCGTATGGATGTGGAGCAGCATCTGTAGCTAGGGCATTATATACACAAGCAGGTTGTCGGGTCTTTTTTGTCGCTTATGGTATTGAAGGGGTTGCGATTCGCGCTGTTGCGCCTGATGCTGATATTTATGTGTTACAGGGATTTGGGGAAGAAGAAACAGATATTTTTGCTAAAGCGCATCTGATTCCCGTTTTGGCAACACCCGAACAGCTTAAGACATGGCAGCATTTGAAACCGAATGATTTAAAACCGGCCATTCAAATAGAAACCGGATTGAATCGGTTGGGTTTTACGCAAGAGCAGGTGATGTCTTTGGATGAGGAGACGCGTTCCGGTTTTTCTTTGGTCTTGTCGCATTTAGCGTGTGCTGACGAGCCGAATAGTCCCTTTAACCAAAGCCAATTGGATCGGTTTAACGCCATGAAATCCTTATTCCCGGGAGCTAAATTTTCGTTGGCGGCATCGGATGGGTGCGCTTTAGGACAAGCTTATCATTTTGATATTGTACGCGGTGGTGCTTTTTTATATGGAATTCATACATTTCCCGCTTTGAAAAAACGCCAAAAAAGTGTGATGACGGTTATTGCACGTATTTTATTACAGCGTAAGTTGACACAGGCGGATTATGTTGGATACGGTGCAGATTTTCATGCATATGACGGCATGCGAATCGCGGTTGTTTCCATCGGATATGGTGACGGTTTGTTTCGTTGTTTTTCACCTAAAGGACGCGTTTGGATTCCAACGGATGAAAAAAATTGGTTACCCGCGCCGGTGGTCGGTCGTGTATCAATGGACAACATTGTTGTGGATGTAACACATATACCTGAGTCTGTTATGAAAAAAGCACACAGTGCTTTTTTGCTGTGCGATGCGCAAGGACCCGATGATATAGGAGCCGCTTGTAACACAATCGGGTATGAGGTTTTAACGGCTTTAGGACATAATCGGCGTAGTAGGCGATATGTTCGGTTGCAGGATAGTTGGTCGGTTCTTTAATTATTATCATTCGGTTTATATTGCCGTGGAGAGTTACCTGCCAATGTGCGGATGACATTGTAAAGAGTTTTTATTTCCGATTGGGTCAGGTTGTTGCGGGCAAAGATATTGCGTAAGTTACGGCGCATGCGATTTTCTTTACTGGGAAAGCGAAAATAATTACGATTACTTAAAGCGGTTTCTAAATTATTTAAAAAAAGGTTCAATTCTGCTTTTGTAGCAGGAGAGGCACCGTTTGTTTCCAAATGCGTATTTTTAAACGGATGACGGTTTTGATAAAATTCATATCCGATCAATAAAACTGCTTGAGATAAATTTAAAGAACAATGGTGCGGATTTAATGGAATTTCTATAATTCCATCGGCTAAAACCAATTCATCGTTTTCAAGACCGGTACGTTCGGCACCGAATAGAACCGCTGTTTTAATATGATGTGCCGCTTTTTTATTTAAATAATTGATACCCACACGAGGGGAAAAGACGGGTTTTGTCATATCGCGGCGGCGTGCGGTTGTCGCCAAAACATAACCGATGTCAGCCAATGCATCGGTTAAGGATGTGAATACCCGTGCCGTTTTTAAAACACCGTCAGCACCCGAAGCAGCACGAACAGCGGCATCGGATAAATGATCTTCACGTGGTGCAATCAAACGTAAATCACATAGCCCCGTATTCATCATCGCTCGTGCGGTCATGCCCATATTTTCTGCCATTTGTGGACGCACCAAAATAATGACGGGTGCGGTGTCGTCAATGATATTGGAAAGATGTTTCATCTTATTAAAATAAATTCAAGTTAATTAAAAACGATCGTCGCCCCAATTGTTTGCGTAATTCTTTTTGATGTGCCAAAAGACGGGCGCGTTGCTCGTCCGTCGGTGGAGTCAACGTTTGTTCCCAAGATGGTTGAAGCGTTTTCATAGAAGAAGTGTTTGCTTGTTGTATTGGGGTATTTGTGTTATTTGCCTTTTCAAGACGTGTTTTTATCAAATCAAAAAATGATTCTGTTGGGTGTGATTTAATGGGCCGAACCTTATCGGCAAAATTGTTATCAGTCAGATCAAAATCTGCGTTTTTTTTGTATGTTTCGGCTAAATACTCGGCTTGTTCGGGGGTTAGGGGAACTCCGCCGGGAACCGGTGCACCGGCATAAGTATCAATCAGACGATCAGCGGTTTTTTGTGCTTCACGTGCCGCGCGATAAGTTTGTTTGACAAAGACAGGCGAGCGCAATCTTTCAGTATCCAAGTCATTTTTGACTTGTGTTATAATTGCCTCTTTTACCGAATCAAATTTTGCTTGCCAATCTGTACGAGGAGTAGCCGCAAAGGAAGCAGTCAAAAAACAAACGCATAAAAAAGAAATTAAAACATGAACCATTTTATCGCCGTTCATCTAATATTCTTAAAGAATTGGTAATCAGGTTTTCAATAGAGAAGCCTGTATGTTTTTCAAACAATTTGGCATATCCCATTGAAGCAACTGCTACCGGATTATCCGAACGTTGTAGTTCAATTAGCGAATTCATAATATCACGTCTGAGCCGTGCGGGAGCTGTATTGATAATTGCATCCAAACCATCGGGAATTTGGTAACCCAGTTTACGTAAATGTTGTGTCATAAGCAACATGTTTGTAATGTTGACATCGGGAGCAATCATCTCTTGTCCCATGGCAGTACCCCAGGTCGTGTTTTGACCAACAAATTCGGGTAACGGTTCGTTTATCAATGTGTTACGCTGGGCATAGGACAAATAGCCTATTTGTTGTTTATCCGCCAATGGTGATTGATTTGCCCATGGATCAGCCGGTAATTGGGCATTTGCCGATGTAATAACCATCAGTGCCCCCACAAACAAGACAATATAAAATCGCATGACTCTCTCCTTTATTTCCCTTTTTGCAAATAAATACGTCGCTCTTTTATAAAATACAAAATGCCTGCTGGAATGGACAGCAAATAAAACACACCACCCACACTTAAAGCTACAAAAGGTGTTGTTACCAACAAAGCAATGAAAACCAAAGACAAAATCATTAACAGTGTGCGATGCCGCGCATTTAAATGCAAATGTTTTAAGCAAATTGTCGGAATTTTGCTGGCCATCATAACCCCGCTGAATACCAGGAAAAAGCCCACGACTGCAGGTGTTTTAAGCACCTGCCACGTTTCGCCCGAGGCAAACCATAAAATCAAAGGTAAGATTGCCAAAAAAGCCCCTGCCGGTGCGGGAACGCCCATGAAAAAATGCGTCCAATAGGGAGGCATTTTATCATCCAGCATAGTATTAAAACGTGCCAAACGTGCGGCACAGCACATTGCCAAAAACAAAACGAATACCCAATAAACACCGACGGCATCCGAACGGAAAGCCAAATCTTTTAACACGTCAATCCGCATGGCGGGATTCATGGTCCATTGATACATCAAAAACCCCGGTGCAACGCCAAAGCTGACAAAATCGGAAAGCGAATCCAACTCGGCTCCGAACTTTGATGAAACCCCCAGCATACGGGCAACTTTCCCGTCAAAAAAGTCAAATAGAGCCGATAAGATAATAAACAAAACGGCCATTTTCCATTGCCCCCAAAACGCCATATTCAGCGATGAAACACCAAATGCCAGTGCTATCATGGTTAAGGCATTCGGGAAAACGGGACGAAGGTTTAAGCCGCTTTCTTTCATTATTTTATCCTTTCTTATCGGTTAAAGAACTCATATCGGCCAAAACGGTTTCTCCGGCCACAGACACCTGACCCGGTAAAACGCACGGATATACACCTTTTGGCAAAAAGACGTCCAGTCGGCTACCAAACCGAATCATACCGAATACCTGACCTGCGGTCAATTTATCCCCTTCTTTTAAAGGACAAAAAATACGGCGTGCTACCAACCCCGCAATTTGAATAAAGCCGATTTTTTGACCATTGTCGGCAATCATGGAAATTTCCTGACGTTCGTTGTCCTCACTGTCCTTATCTGCAACACTGACAAATTTGCCCGGACGGTATTTTAATTTATGCACTGTTCCTGATATGGGAGCACGGTTGACGTGCACGGAAAAAACACTCATAAATACACTGATACGAATCAACGGGTCCGATCCGATATCTAATTCGGCGGGGGGGATAACTTCTTTGATATTACTGACAATCCCGTCGGCCGGTGAAATGATTAAATTGTCACCTTTGGGTGTGACGCGTGGCGGATTACGGAAAAAATAAAATGAAAAAATAAGCAGCGGTAAACCGATTAGCCATACGGCCGATGAAATTAACCCCAAAACCAAAACAATTAAAAATTCAACCCCCAAAATTTTTAAACCTTCGGGATGAATGGCAGGGAGCAGATAACGTTTCCAAGATAAATCAACATTTTTGATTTCTTCCGGTGTCGGCAAAGTGTATGTTTTTTGTGTCATAGATACTCCGTTGTTTAATAAATAAAAAATATTTTACCTCATTTTACTCAAAAATCAAAGCGTTTTTTTTGTTTTCAAAAAAAATCATGCGGATACTCTTTTTTTCTTGACATTCGGTTTAAAAGGATGTAAAAAAACACCGTTTCGTGCCCAGATGGCGGAATTGGTAGACGCGTTAGTTTCAGGTGCTAATACCGTAACAAGTGTGGAGGTTCGAGTCCTCTTCTGGGCACCAGGTTTTTTTCTTATCCTCCTTGTTTTAGGGGGATTTTTTATATAAAAAATGTCCGCTTGCCATAGAGAAATGCTTTTTTTACGCTGTGCGGGTTTTAAACTGTGCCTGATACAAGGCATAATAGGCCCCGTGTTCGGCAATCAAATTTTCGTGTGATCCTTGTTCAACAATTTTTCCTTCATTGATGACGACGATTTTATCGGCATTTTGAACGGTGGATAAGCGATGTGCAATGACAAATACGGTGCGGTCTTGCATCAAGTTGTCAATTGCTTGCTGCACGATAGCTTCGGACTTATTATCCAAGGCCGAAGTAGCTTCATCCAAAATGACAATCGGGGCATTTTTCAAAAAGGCACGGGCAATGGCAATGCGTTGTTTTTGACCGCCGGAAAGCAAGGTACCGCGTTCGCCGATTTCTGTGTCCAATCCTTTTTTCAAAGAACTGATAAAATCACTTAAACATGCGCATTTCAGGGCATTTTGAATTTCCGCATCTGTTGCATCGGCTTTACCCAATAAAATATTGTCGCGAATGGTACCGGAAAATAAAAAGTTATCTTGGAACACGACGGCAATTTGATCGCGCAGGGAATGCAATGTCACATCACGGATATCAGTGCCGTCAATGCGAATGGCACCTGATGAAACCTCGTAAAACCGGGGAATCAGATTCACCGTTGTTGTTTTGCCACCGCCCGAATTACCAACGAATGCAACTTTTTCCCCTTTTTTAATGTGCAGCGATATATCTTTTAACACCGGAACGTCGGGTTTATAGGCAAAATTGACATGATCAAAAACAATATCGCGGCTGATTTTTGGCAAAGAAACCGCATCTTTTTTATCGGTAATTCGTTGCGGTTCATTGATAAAGTCAAAGACACGCTCAATCGCCATAAATGATAATTGAACAGAGGTAAAATTTTTACCGATATTTTTAACGGGTGTGTAAAGCATCAGCATGGCGGTCATAAAGGAAACGAAGTCACCCGGTGTGATGATGCCGGATTTAATCAGATAACTTCCATACCAAATGGTCAGTGCCATCCCGACAGAGATAATGATATGCATCATCGGAGAGAGCCATGCGGTTTTTTGCGTCATTTTAATCGTTAATTTAAACATTTGACGCAACACTTCTGAAAAACGATTGGTTTGATGTGTTTCCAAGTTATAAGACGAAATCGTTTTTAATCCGCCGAATGTTTCATTCAATGTCGTTAAGATCAATCCACCGGCCAATACGGTGCGTTGCAGCACATCTTTAATTTTGCGCCGAATGCGTGTTAACGGGTACAGAGCTGACCCTAAAACAATAATCGTAATAATAGCCAATTGCCATGAGGTATAAAATAAAACACAAATCAGCGAAATGGATGAAAAGACGCGGGTTGTGAATACTTTCAGGTTATTTAATAATCCGGCACAGGCTTGATTCGGGTCGGTATCACACCGAAACGCCACACTGCCTGATGAGGTTTGATCAATAAAGGAGGCATCCGAACGTACCAATTTGGCATAAACTTTTTCTTTTAAAGTATTTGTGATTTTTTGCCCGACCCAAGTATTTAAATAGGCCGATCCGTATTCCAGCAAACTTTGTATAATCGTGAATAAAACAATAAACGCCGGAATAATGTAAAGGGGTAAGTTAAACGGTGTTTGTTCGCCTTTTTCCAGCAAAACGGTATCCATAAAGGGTTTAAGCGACAAAGCAATAATGGCATCCAATGATCCGATGGGAATCGTAATCAACGTTGCCAATAACGCCCGCCCCCAATAGGGACGAACAAACGGCCACATGCGCTTATAGCTTAAAATAAATTGATTCTTTGAAATACTGGGTTTTTCTTTATCGGAAGAAGCCATGAATAATCCTTTACGTTTTAACATGAGGCAGTTTAACCGAAAGCACACGGTTTGTCAAGGCCGAACGCATTATCCCGTATGACAGGGGTTAAAATGTCTTATTTTTTTAAACCAGCCTTGGCGGCAAACGGGTTTTCACGCTTGCGCATATGAATGCGAATCGGAACGCCGTTCAGGCCGAACGTATCCCGTAACCCGTTGGACAGGTATCTTAAATACGATTCGGGTAATGGATCGGGATTTGAAGAAAAAATAACAAAAGTCGGCGGCCGGGCATTGACTTCAGTCATGTATTTCATGGGAATACGCCGTCCGTTTTTGGCCACAGGTGTTGGGTGTGCCTGAACCATTTGCTGTAAGAAAACATTCAGTTTGTGTGTCGGCACGCGTTTATTCCACAGGCGGTACAGGTTAAAAACCTCACTCATCAAACGATCCAATCCATAGCCTGTTTTGGCTGACACGGTCATCAGGGGCAGGCCGCGCACTTGTTGTAATGAGTGTGCTAAAACATCTTTCATTTCATTTAAAACGCGTTTTTGCCCCTCAACCGCATCCCATTTATTCAAAGCAATAATTAAACAGCGTCCTTGTTCAATCACATAGGAGGCAATGTTTAAATCTTGCCGCTCCATGGGATGATTGGCATCTAACACCAAAATGACCACTTCGGCAAAATCAATGGCGTTTTGCGTATCGGCTGCCGAAAATTTTTCAAGGGAATCCGTTATTTTGCCACGTTTGCGCAACCCCGCCGTATCGGTTAGCAAAATATCCCGGCCGCGATATGAAAATGGAACCGTAATCGCATCACGTGTCACACCCGCCATCGGCCCGGTCAACAGGCGATTTTGACCCAATAACCGGTTAATCATGGTTGATTTTCCGACATTCGGCCGCCCAACAATGGCCAATTTTAAGGGACGATTTGTTTTGTCAGGTGACTCCTCTGATGCAGGGGCAACAGGGGTATCAAAAGCCGATTCAACGGATGATTCGGCAGCTTTATCCGATTCGGTTGTCTGCATTAAAGGTTTAAGACGTTGATACAGGGTATCCAATCCCAATTTGTGTTCGGCAGAAAAGGCAATCGGTTCACCTAACCCCAGTGTATACGATTCGCCCAACAAATGCTGTTGTAAAGCCCCTTCGCATTTATTGGCAATCAAAATAACGGGTTTTTTCAATCGGCGTAAATCAGCGGCTAAACGTATATCCAGATCATTTAACTCATCGCGGGCATCAATCAACATGAAAACAATATCCGCTTCGTTTATTGCGATTTGTGTTTGCTCCCACATAGCGGCAGCCAGTTCGGTGGTTCGTTCCAATCCCGCCGTGTCAATCAGGTTAAATTCCAAATCTTTTAAATGACCCAGCCCCTCTTTTCTGTCACGGGTAACGCCCGGTTTATCGTGCACGATGGCCAGCCGACGGCCGCACAGGCGATTAAAAAAAGTGGATTTACCGACGTTTGTCTTACCGACCAAAGCAATTGTTTTCATGAGGTATCCTTACTTATACAAAACCAAATCGGCATTTGGCGTGAAAAATAAAACCGATTCATGGGCAATAATGGGTGCTGCCATACCGGTTGGAATGGATATTTGATCTGTTTGTTTACCGGTTAGGGCATCAAATATCCACATTTGACCGGTATTTACGGAAACTAAAATGTGTTCATTTGCTAAAATGGGTGTTAACCAATAAGTTCTTTCTTTCGCATTTGTTTCAGGCAAAGGAGTTTGCCAAAAAACAGCACCGTTTCGCGCATTCATAGCAGTCAAATTATTTTTTTGATCAATAAAAAATAAAGCATTACCGTTTAAAATTGGTGTGTGAGCTGTGCCGCTTTCTTTTGTAAAAATCAACTGACCATCGTTTAAGTTCCATGCCGCCATCTTGCCCGAGGCATTGAAAGCATAAACCATGTTATCCCCAATGACGGGAGAGGCTGAAATATGTGATAAATCCAAAATTGTGTTAAATGCACGCGGCGATAACAGCATATGTGACCATTTAATTAAGCCGGTTTGTGTATCAAAAGCCGTCACTTCCCCTGTGGTAAAGGCGGCGACCAGTGTATTCCCTTTGATGGCCGGTTGTGCCATGCCAAAAAGAGCGGCGTTTGATTCCAATGTTTTATAATTCCATTTAACAGCGCCAGTTTCGGCATCAAGGGCATATAACCGATTGCCGGTTGTGATAATGTAAATGTAACCATCTTTTGCGTTGGGGGCGCCGCGCACCGAATCAGCTAAAGGTGTTGTCCAACGTTTTTTTCCGGTTTTATCAACCGCTGTGACTTCTCCGTTACCTAAGGCGACAATAATATCATTACCTAAAATTGTCATTCCTGTTGCTTTGACGGATGAGGCCTCATTGTCACTTAAAGGGGTTTTAAACAGTCGTTGCCCTGTATTGATATTATGTGCAAATAAAACCTGATCTGCATCAACAGTATAAACAATATTATTTGCCGTAACTGGTCGGGCGGGATTATACATGTCGTCGGAAAAGGAAGAGCCTGCCGATACCGACCAAACAGGTTTGAATGATAATGTTAAACGGGTATGCGGCGGTTGATTGGCGATATTACCGTTTTGTTGGGACCAAGCGACACATTCAACGGTTGGGGTTAAAATCATGTCACCGGCACTTTGTGGTGTTTGTGTCTCTGAATTGGGAATCAAGGTGACACGTCCCGCGGTAGGGGCGGGACGCTTATCGGTGCCGCAGGCTGCTAACACAGTGCTTGTCAAACATAAAACGATCAGAATTTTTTTCATTCTTTTATCGTTTCTCCAGGTTCAATTGACGCGTTTTCACTTGTCGTCGCATCAATCATACTTAAATATCCATTTAAACGCTCGGCCATTTGTTGTGGTAAAGCGGGGTCAGTAACAGCTTGACGTAACAAGGCAGCGGCCGATTCGGGGTTGTTCTCTTTTAGATAAAGGGCAGCAGCTAATTCAGCAGCCGATCCATAGAAAGGGTTCCCCGTCACCAGATAGGGTGTCAAGCGTGCGATCAGTTTCTCGGCAGGTGCCGTATTGAATTCAAACGAAACGGCAGACAAGGTGGCAACACCGCGGAATTGTTCGGGAGCCGCTTTGTCATTGGCAACGGCATTCAGGGCTGCTAATCCCTCGGTGGTTTTCCCATCGTCAAACAGCATACCGGCAGCCTGCAGTTTTGCCAAATATTTATAGCCTGTTTTAGCATCAATACCCATTTTTTCAAAAGCTTCCAAAGCCGCGCGTTGCTCATCATCATCGGTAGCGGTGGTTCGGTTGATAACAGCTGTTTCAAAACGATCTGATTCGGCCAGACGCGTTTTTTGAACGTTGACTTTATACAGCTCATAGCATATGGCAGCACCGACAACAGCGATAACCAAAATGATAATCAAGACCTGATACTTTTTCCAAAAAGCCATTAAGCGCTCTTTGTTTAATTCTTCGTCCACTTCGCGTGCCAGCATTTCTTGACGCATGTGCAACAGTTCTTCGTCTTTATCACGGTGTTTTGTTGCAGTCGGTTGTTTTTTTGTTTTTTGTTTCATGTTGTTTCCTTAAGAAAAATAAAGTTAAAGTTTTTTGTCGTTATACCAAAGAAGGGTCTTAAATGCAATCTTTTTTTACGATTCCTTCCGCGGCATCTTTTTTATTATGGGCAATTGTAACCCGTTCGGCAAGAGTGCCAGCAATCGGGCGCCCAAAGCTGTCATGAAAGGAAAGGTAATCAGGGGTTTGTTTTTTATAAGTCCATTCACAATAATTTTGGCGGCTTTATCGGCCGGCATCATAAACGGCATGGGAAAGTTGTTGGCGTCGGTCAACGGTGTTTTTATAAAGCCGGGACAAATAACACTGACGCGAATTTTTGGGGAAAAACGAGCGTTTAAAGCTTGTCCCCAAAACCGCACGCAAGCTTTTGTCGCACTGTAAGCCGGGCATCCGGCCAATGGAGTGACTCCGGCGATTGAACTGACAATCGCAATTTGTCCGCCTGTTGATTTAAAAATATCCAATGCGGGAAATACCGTATTAAGAACACCCTGAATGTTTGTGTCAAAAATAGCGCGAGCAGTGGTTTCGCTTTCACCGTGACCGAAAGAGCCTGCCGAAATACCCGCATTGGCAATAATTAAATCAAGCGGTTGAAAGGTATTGGCCTGAGTAATAGCATGACGTGCAGCAACTTCGTCCGTTACATCAAACAAAAACAGGCTGACTGTGGCTCCTTTATCGCGGCACAGACGTGCTGTTTCGTTTAAGCGGGCTTCGTTTCGGCCGCTTAACGATAAGCGGACACCATCAGACGCATAAGCCAATGCCAAAGCGCGGCCGATGCCGCTGGAAGCACCCGTAATAAAAATATGGCGGGGGAGGGGACGTTTTTCACCGAAAAAAAACAAAGACATTAAAAAAAACTCCAAAAATAAAAAAAAGTGCTTGACAACGGCATTATAATGCGATATAGTCTCTCTTGTCCACAAGAAAATGCCTCTGTGGCGAAATTGGTAGACGCGACAGACTCAAAATCTGTTGATAGCAATATCATGCTGGTTCAAGTCCGGCCAGAGGTACCAAAACACACAACTCCCACTTCGGGAGTTGTTTTTTTATTTGTTTCTAATCACTTATGCTGGTTCGATAAACACCCCTTCCGAAAGCGCTAAATTCCGTAAATTATCGAACTCGCACAGGCAGATTTCTTTAAAAATAATCATTTATATAAGTTCTAGCCCGACTATCCTCCAAAAAGCAATCACAAATAAAATAACCAGTTGAGTTTTGAAAAATAATCCGATATAATGAGAGAAACTAAAAGAAAGGAAACTAAAAATATGAAAATTACACTTTTTATAATTTTTATTGCTATTGTATGGGGAGGAAATCATATTTCAAAACAATTGTCTCAAATTATTCACTTGTTAAAACAAGAAAAAGAAAAAAAATTTAATAGCGAAAATTTTGAAGAAGATACAAAGAAACAACTTTATGAAAGATATAACAAGAAAAAAGATTATACCGATGCACTATCAGAATGGGTAAAATCTCACGAAAACGATGAAATGTTTCAGTTCTGCACAGGAGTTTGTAGGGACTATTCTTTTTCGGTAAATGGAGAAGTTGTACAAAAAGGACAAAACAAAGGAAAAATAGAAAAAGTTTACGCTATTGTATTTACTGGACAAGTTTGGTCTTATTTTGATCACCTTCCTGACGAACAAATTGTTTGTGATTTTAGCTTTATAATTCACTTTGTTAATCAAGACAAGCAAGCAGAGCCATTTATTATTGGGGCTTATCAAGATACTTATAGAGATATTATAGATGATATACAATATTACGAAGGAAAACATACGATTACAGTTGAATGCTACGAGAATGTGCGCGAATTGGAAAAATACAAATTACTTATTTCGTCAGGCAAGAAACTGGGATGTCGGGTTTTGTTTGAAGCTCTTCCTCATAAGATTAAAATGGATGGCAATAAAATTAATGAAAAACACTTGGAAAATATAGGAAAACTAACTGATTATAGTATATTTGAAATAGAAAATTAGTTTTAGCTGTAAATAAGCAAAGAAAAAATTAAGATATGTCTAATTGTGAAACATTAAAAATTTTGATTGAGAATATTATGCCTAAAGCATCTATACTGGAGTATCAGGTTCTTGCTGCCGTAGTTGGTGGTGCAATAGCGTTATTATCTAGTTTTTTACTTAATATTTATAATAATCATCGAGAAGATAAAATTCATTTAAAGACGAAAAGAGAAGAAGTATATGAGCAATTACTAAAGATTATTATTCCCATTTATAATTCTTGGATATTAAATGGCATTGATAAGAATACAGAGAGAAAACCTTTTAATATTGAAGAAATTGAAATTTTATTGAATATGTATGGCTCTAAAAAAGTCTTAAAAACATTTGATGAACTACCTTTAACACATTGGGAGGTATCTTCTAAGACAATTGATACAATTCAAAAATTGAAAAAACAAATACGGAATGAATTAGGAATTAAAGAATAACTTTTCCCTGAAGAAAGGTTGAATTATCATCAAATCCACCCTCCGGCCCTAAGGGCAGGTTTAGATAGCTTGCTCAAGTTGTAATTGAAAAGAAAGGCTTTCAATTAAACGATACAAATCATCAATTTCTTTGATATTATTAGCTCGGTATTCGCTAAGCACGCTGTACCAAGTCTTACAACCCTTCGAAAAAAGCAATTTATCGAAGGGTTTATTTATTGAAAAATAAAGATTTTTTCCATTTACTTGCGAGTTCGATAAAATCAGTTTTAAAATTTTGTGTTTTTCGGAATTTATCGAACTTTTGAAGATTTCTTTTGCATTTAAGGCTATAAATATCTGCTAAACACAACCTCCTGCCCCTAGGGCAAGAAGTTAAAAGAATGGATATATCTTAAGCCCATCCTTGACGAGAGATAAAACGCCGAAGCGTTGTGCGTCCAACACCCATAGCTTTAGCAATTTGAGCTTTTGAAACACCTTTTTCTAATAAATCTTTTACACGTTTTGAATTCTTTGACAGTTTTAATTTCTTACTTGTTGCAGCGAATGGACGGCCCAGTTTTTTTCCGCTGGCTTT
>CALXVS010000031.1 GCA_944392145.1 uncultured Alphaproteobacteria bacterium
AACATCTTTTTTTTAGTTTTGCTTTATTTTTTAAGGAATTAATTAAAAAAAAGAGGTGTCTAAAAAAAAGGATCGTTAGAATGTAACGTCTTTTCTGGTTATATTAGTATGTTTCATAACCCTTGTCAAGATAAAAATAATCATTTGTAATTTAAAAGAAAGAACCTATATTTTGAATAAATTTTTCAGGATTTTGAAATATGTCAAAATAAAACGATCCTTTTTTTAAGACAAAGGGTGGTATTTTTTAAAAAAAAATGCATCCTATATAAAACATACGCTGTGTGATTTTTATGAACACACAGATAGATTGGAAATTCGGTTCCTTGTGTTTTCGGATGGATGTCTCCCATAAAACTTAAATCCCTCGAAATACCAAGGAAAGCCCCCGCAGGTTATACACCGGCGGGGGTCTTTTTTATAACCATGCGACATAACACTTGCGCCAAACTTCTTTTTTCGGTATAATGCCTGAAACAAATTTCAAACATAAGGAAAACAACATCATGACAAAACATTTGATTACAAGCGCTCTCCCCTATGTGAATGGCTTACCACATCTGGGGCATTTGGTGGGCTGCCTGTTACCGGCTGACGTTTATGCCCGTTATTTACGCCAAAAAGGAGAAGAAGTTCTGTTCATTTGCGGGACGGACGAACACGGCACCCCTTCGGAAGTTGGTGCCGACCGTGAAGGTATGGATGTTGTGGATTATTGTAAAAAATATCATGATCTGCATGTGCAGATGTATCAAGGATTTAACCTGTCATTTGATTATTTCGGCCGAACCAGTTCGGATCAAAACAAAGAAATTGTTTATCGGATTTTTAAAGCATTGGACCAAAACGGCCTGATTACCGAACGGACAACGAAACAGGTTTATTCCCCCGATGATGAACGTTATTTGCCCGATTCATATGTTATGGGGACTTGTCCGCATTGTGGTTATGACAAGGCAAAAGGCGATCAATGCGAACATTGCACCAAAGTGCTGGATCCGACAGATCTTATCCATCCTAAAAGTGTTTTATCGGGCAGTTCAAACATTGAAATCCGTGAAACAAAGCATCTGTTTTTGGAATTACCTAAATTAGAAAAAGAATTAGCATTATGGATTGAAACCAAAAAAGGTCTGTGGCCTGATATCGCGTATTCTATCGCCTGTAAATGGCTGAAAGAGGGATTACAGGAACGTGGTATTACACGAGATTTGAAATGGGGATTTTCAGTCCCGAAAGACGGCTTTAACGATAAAGTATTTTACGTTTGGTTTGATGCACCGATCGGGTATATCGGCATTACCAAACAATGGGCCGATGAATGTCCTGAATCGCGCAATTGGGAAACATGGTGGTTAAATGCACCCGATGTGCGCCATACCGAATTTATGGGTAAAGATAATATTCCATTCCATACAATTTCGTTCCCCGCAACGTTAAAAGGAACAGGGGAAGAGTGGACACAGGTCGCTTTTTTAAAAGGCATGAACTATTTAAACTATGCCGGGGGTAAATTTTCAAAATCCGCACACCGCGGCGTCTTTTTGGATGATGCTTTGACAGAATTTCCGGCAGATTATTGGCGGTACTGGTTAATGGCCAATGCCCCCGAATCGGATGATTCTTCGTTTTCATTTGATTTGTTTGCCGGCACTGTCAATAAAGATTTAAACGATGTGTTAGGTAACTTTATTAACCGTGTATTGAAAATGATCGGTAATAATTTCGGTAACACAGTTCCTTCTTTAGGTCCCGTGACAGAGGAAGAAGAAAACCTGTATGCCGAAACCGACCGGTTGGTGCATCTGTATGGGGATGCCATGAATCGGTTGGAGTTCAGAAAAGCGATATCGGCATTACGCGAACTTTGGGTTTTGGGAAATAATTACATCGCCAAAACAGAACCGTGGAAAGTGTTAAAAACAAATTCCACTTACGGTGGCACAATTTTAAACACAGCAATGAATCTGATTTTGTTGTATGCTAAATTATCGGCGCCGGTTATGCCCGAAACGGCAGCAAAAATACAGGCTTTATTTTTAACGAATCATGCCCTTGACTGGCCGACCGGCACAGCGGCGGATTATTTAAAAACCATCCGTGGCGGTGAGCCGTTTGCTCTGACAGAACCATTGTTCAAAAAAATACTGCCTGAACAGGTAACGGAATTAAAATTAAAATATAAAGAAACAGAATAAATTTAGCTATGCGTGAAAAAATCGCCTGCTCAAAAACAGCTCGTTTTACCTTTCATATGTTGTGGTATCTGTTATCAAAAACAGCCCCCAGCATGGTAAAGCGCTGGCTGTTTTGGGAGTTGAAAGAGGGAGCCTTTGATACACCCCCTAGTATTGATTCTGTTTTAACAACACATGTTTTCGGTAAGACATTCAAAACACCGATTGGTATCTTTCTTCCCTTTAAAGGAGCTGAATACCCAACAGATGCGTTGATTGAATCAGGGTTTGGATTTGGTGAATTCGGCCCCTATACACTGAACGCTCAAAAAACACCGCAAAAAATAAAATTTTTGGCGCATAAAAACGGGGTTGCATTACAAGGAGATGGTTATCCTAACCCCGGAATCCAGCCAATGGTCCCTTTCTTTTTAAAACGCCGCCGATTTAATTTGTTAACGGGGATCAACTTAATTTCCAGTCCCGGAACCGAACCCGAAGCCCTTCATGTCACAGGCACTTTGTCGGCACGTGAAGAGTTAGAAGCTATGGTTCAAAAAATCGCCCCTTATTGTGAATATATTGTTATCAATGCCGCCCATCCGTCCAGTGAATTTTACGAAATCGTCGGCAATCATGATATCATGTTTTCTCTGATAAAATCCCTAAAAGAAACAGCCACTTTTATGGCACCATTTGCTCCCCCAAAAATTTTGCTGGAAATCCCCTTTGATTTGACACCGGCACAAATGCTATCTGTAGGTGAAATTGTGCGCGAATCGGCATTAGACGGTGTTATTATTGCCGGTCCGCATGTTATGTCACATGCGGAAAATCCCTTTAACAACGCGTCATTGCCCGTTGTTTTTTATGGTGCTGCCACACAAAGTAAGATAACAACCCAAATTCGTGACATGTATCGCATGACTCAAGGTAATAAAACGATTATTGCCGCCGGCGGTGTTATGAATGCAACAGATGCTTTTGAACAACTGGCCGCCGGGGCATCTTTGATCCGAACGGATACAGCATTATTCTTTAACGGCCCCGGATGGCTTAATAAATTATATATTGACTTGGCTGATTTAATAAAAAAGAATGGTTTTTCTTCTGTTAAAGAAGTTATCGGATCAGCCGCAGACGAATCCGAATAACATTTTTCACCGCACCAGGACACACTTCCCGTCTTTGACCTCGCGTTCGGCACAGGGGCGGCAGTTTTTTTCTTCCTCGGGCGATGTGACAGTGGGTGTTTCGTGCGAATCGCAATAAGATCTCACCCGCCGGCAAAAGAACCGGTTTATAATGCCACCCTAATCTCCGACGCGGCACAAAGCGGAGCGGTAGCCGTCGTTGCTGCGATTGCTGAGGTTCACGGTACCATCGTTCAGATCGACGTAGTAAGTGCCACACGCATCATACGAATCGCTTGTCCAATATGAACCACTCTTATCAAAGGCCCTTTGAAACGCCACCATATTCGCGGAGCGTGTCCCACTTGAAGACGTTGTCTCATCCGTATTACACCAGCCTGTTTTATGCTCCCCAACATAATCATAGCCACAACCAAAATCCGCAACCGTAGCCATACGTCCCCCAATGGCCTGACAATAGTTCTGCGCGCTCCACCAGTTCATTTTGCTGCTGGACTTTTGGTATCTCCCAACGCCGGCAACTGTTACCGGTGTGTCCGAGGCGCTTTCACACGTGCCATACGTCGGCGCTTCCGTGCAGAAAGAATTGTTTTGGCTTGAATCCAACTTACAATATTTCCCACTACCTATACCACAATCTCTGTTCGTTACGCACTCGGGCGTTACACATTCCCTTTTAGCGGCATGATATACCTGTCCCGCCATGCACCCCGGAATGCAATAATTTTCAACTACCATCCGGCGTCCACACGCGCGGCACAATTCGTATTCATACTGATCGCTGATATAATAGCTCCCACTGCTGTCACACGGATAGCATTGGCCATATGACGCAAACTCCTCTCCGGGTGTGCAAACCCGACCGCCGTCAGTACCGCTTGATTCATAATCACTAGCACTGTAACTGCCTTCCGGCAATCCCTCTTCCTTTTCCTGATTTAAATCCGCCGTATACACAAACAACGTTTCCGGCGCTCCCTCCCCGTCTTCTCCACATATGCTATAATTATCCGAGGTCGGATCATAAACCTTCCCCGAAACGATAATCTGATACGGTATCATGTAATTTTTTAAAATATCCCGACACACCTCTGACGGATAATTGCTTAACGTCACTTCAAATTCGTCCGGATAATACGATTTTTTTGCTTCTATATCATAATCCAAAGCGGTTTTATCCCCAAACTCGCCGTTGCTTAAAGTTTCTCCGGACCGTATCTCGTTATTTAAAACCTGTGTGGCATACACAAACGCCCGTTTGTTCAGTTCATCTATCGTCTCGTTCGCGCGGGATTTATCCATCGCATACCGATATCCTGCTATCCCTCCGATACTTAAGACACCCATAATCGCCAACGTGCCCAACATCTCTACCATAGAACGACCGGTGTCTGTGGATAAAATCGTTTGTGTCGTTATGTCTTTTTTCATGATACTAACCCCCGTTATGATACGTATAAACAGATGCTTAGCAGTGTAACATAAAGGTTCCTTTTTGTAACGCCGTCCAAACGGATAGAAGACTTATCGGATATTTTTTAAAAAACAGATTGATTCTTAAGGGATTCTTTTGTTTTATACTTTTTATAGACAAACTTAAAAAAACGGTTGCAAAAAAAGGAACCTTTTTGTAACACTTTTAACACGTTGTTTTTATGGGGGAATCAGGTATCAGTGCTTATAAATACTGCCAAGACATCGGGAAAACTTAAAAGAAAAACTCTTTGTCCTAAATATAACTTTGATAATTATACCCTCAAAAAACCTAAATCCCTCTCCACTTTTTAAGAAAATATACTTAATTAAAAAAAGTAATACACTTTTTTAATTTTTTAGACTATACTTACTTCCAAAATAAAAATGACAGAAAGGATAAATTTATGACAAGACAAAAACCTGTTGTGTTATGTGTTTTAGACGGTTGGGGGTATCGCCCCCAAAAACAAGACAATGCCATTGAAACAGGACATACGCCCGTTTGGCATAACCTGATTGCCACATATCCGACAGCCATGATTCAAACATCGGGCCTTTATGTTGGCCTGCCTGACGGACAAATGGGTAACTCGGAAGTGGGACATACCAATTTGGGTGCCGGTCGTGTTGTGATGCAGGATTTACCCCGCATTGATCAGGCAATTGCCACAAAAGCATTGGATAAAAATCCCGTTTTAACGGATTTAATTCAAAAACTATCAGTAAGCAAGGGACGCTGTCATATTATGGGATTATTGGGGACAGGCGGCGTTCATGCCCAGCAAGCACATATTGTCGCCTTGGCACGTATTTTATCGGCGGCGGGCATTCCCGTTGACATTCACGGATTTATGGATGGCCGCGATACGGCACCCGATTCAGGGAAAGGATTCATTGCAGATTTAGAACGGGAAATCAGTAATTTTCCCAATGTGTGTCTGGCCACTTTGTGCGGCCGTTATTATGCCATGGACCGTGATAACCGTTGGGAACGGGTTACAAAAGCCTATGATATGTTGGTCAATGCTCAAGCCCCCGTATTTGACACACCGGACATGGCTATTTCAGCCTCTTATGCCAATCACATAACAGATGAGTTTATGGAACCGGCCGTCATTCGCGGTTATATGGGCATGCAAGATGGAGACGGCCTGATTATGGCCAATTATCGATCGGATCGTGCCCGTGAAATTACACGCATGTTGCTTCAACCGGATTTTACGGCAGCACCCCGCAGTCGGATTGTGCACTTTGCCGATGCTGTGGCCATGACCGAATATTCAACAGAACATAATGCTTGGATGCACGTTTTATTTCCGCCTGAAGACCTGATAAATATTTTCGGTGAGGTTGTTGCCAACGCGGGCTTATCCCAGTTAAGAATTGCCGAAACAGAAAAATACGCCCATGTCACTTTCTTTTTTAATGGCGGAAAAGAAACCCTGTTTCAAAACGAAGAACGCATTTTGGTTCCCAGTCCGAAGGTTGCGACCTATGATTTGAAACCGGAAATGTCGGCTTATGAAGTAACCGATAAATTGGTTGATGCCATTAATGCCGAAACCTTTGATGTGATCATCGTTAATTATGCCAACGGGGATATGGTGGGGCATACCGGCATTATGGAGGCAGCCATTAAAGCCGTGGAAGCCGTTGATGTTTGTGTCGGGCGTGTGGTAAAAGCTGTTTTGGATAAAGGTGGCGCCATTTTCATCACCGCAGATCACGGCAATGCCGAGCGTATGAAAGACGAGGCAACCGGTGCTCCTTATACAGCGCACACGGCAACCCCTGTCAAAGCCGTTTTGGTCGGAGCACCCAAAGATGTCATCGGCTTAAACGATGGCAGCCTGTGTGACGTAGCACCAACGCTGCTTGATTTACTGAAATTACCTCAACCGGCGGAAATGACCGGACATTCCTTAATCAAACGGGGATAAAGTCAGTGCGTTGGATATTTTTAGGAACAGTTGCGGTATGTTTAATCGGCGGGGCAGCAACAGCAGCCCCGACTTTGGGTGATTTACAAAAGATTCAACAGCAACTGTTACAACAACAAAAAGCACAACGGGAAACCAAGAAAAAAGCCGCAGATTTGTCATCTGAAATCAAACGATTACAAAAACAAATGATTCAAACGGCAAATGCTGTTCAGGCAAAGGAAGAGCAACTGTCTAAATTGGAAAATAATCTGGCCCTATTGAAACAACGCAAAAGTGAGCTTGAAAAAAAACTGTCTTTATCAGATGCCCAAATGGTTCAAGTGATGAAAGGCTTGCAAACGTTGGCTTTACGTCCAAAGGAAATGATTTTTTTAAATCCTTTATCTCCCGTTGAGACATTGCGGTCGCATTTATTAATGCAACACAGCATCCCTGTTATCGGATCTGTGGGACAAACATTAAGAAATGATTTAAAAGAATTGATTCGCACAAAGGCCGATATACAGCAGCAAATCATTCAGGAAAAAACCTTAAAAACGCAATTGGTTGAACGCACAGCGCAAATGAACGTTCTTTTAAAACAAAAATCGGTTCTTCAGGCACGATATGATGCCTCACATATTCAGGCGAAGAAAAAAGCCGAATTGCTCGCTTCACAAGCCAATGATTTAAAAGACTTGCTTAAAAAATTGGAAGAAGAAAAACAACGTAAGATTCAAGAACAACAAATGCGTGCGTCCTATGCCGCCGTACGTCAAGTCAATGCATTGAAAAAAGAAACAGGAGCCAAAGGAAATGCCTTCCAAAAATCACGAGGCGCTCTGCTTTATCCGGTACGCGGGTATGTCGTTCAAAATTTCGGCGATACAACCGTTTCGGGATCACATGTTAAAGGGATGACCATTGCGGCTCGTAATAAAGCGCAAGTTATCGCCCCATTTGACGGAACAATTTTGTTTGCCGGACCATTTAAAAATTACGGGCAATTGCTTATCATTGACAATGGGGGCGGCTATTTAACACTATTGGCCGGGCTGGGCACCATTAACACCGGTGTTGGCCAAGAAGTATTGGCCGGTGAGCCGATCGGCCTGATGGATGAGGAAAATCCGCGTCTTTATATTGAAATTCGCAAAAACGGACAACCCATTGATCCAAAACCGTGGTTTATTCCACGCCGTTCTTAAATCATAAAGGAGTAAAATTTTCCATGCGTTTGATATCATTTTTACTTTGTTGTTCTTTTGTTTGTGCCTCTTCAACCGCTTGGGCAAAACAAAAGAAACCCGAAACCTCGTTGCAAGATGATCCGTATGTGTTGATGGAATTATTCGGGGCGGCTTACAGCATGGTCAAACGGGACTATGTTGAACCGGCCGATTCACGCAAGTTAGTGGAAGACGCCATTGACGGAATGTTGTCTTCGTTAGATCCGCACTCGGGATTCATGGATGCCGAATCTTTTGCCGAAATGGAAACACAAACAAAAGGGGAATTCGGCGGCTTGGGGCTGGAAGTCAGCATGGATAAGGGACTTGTGCGCGTCATGTCACCGATTGATGATACGCCGGCATTTAAAGCCGGCATTCAAACCGGTGATTATATCACACATATTGATGGAATGTCTGTCATGGGGCTATCATTAAACGAGGCCGTAAAAAAAATGCGTGGCAAACCCAAAACAAAAATCACATTAACCATTGCCCGTCGTGATAAAGAACCGTTTGACGTTACATTGACCCGTGACATGATTGAGGTTAAACCCGTCAAATATGAAGCAAAAGGCAATATCGGTTATATCCGCATTATCACATTCAGCGAAATGACAACCCAAATGCTGCATCACGCCATTAAAGATCTGACAAAAACCATCGGAAAAGATAATTTAATCGGTTTCATATTGGATGTGCGGAATAATCCGGGCGGCTTATTGGATCAGGCGGTTGGGGTGTGCGATACCTTTTTAGCACAAGGAGAAATCGTATCTACACGATCACGTAATCCGAAAGATACCCTGCGTTTCAGTGCCAAAACACCGGATATGACAAACGGGTTACCTTTAGTTGTTCTGATCAATGAAGGGTCGGCCTCGGCCAGTGAAATTGTTGCCGGTGCGCTTCAGGATCACAAGCGTGCCGTTATCGTCGGGTTAAAATCTTTCGGCAAAGGCTCTGTTCAAACAATCAAAAAAATTCCGGGATTTGGCGGTGTGCGCCTGACCACGGCTCGTTATTATACGCCCTCGGGCAATTCCATTCAAGCCAAAGGTATCACGCCGGATATTCAAATTCCTCGGGCAAAATTAGAAGAACTGCCGATTGTTGAAGGATATGGAGAGGAAAATCTGCCAGAAGCCATTTCGGCCGAAAAAGGAAAAAAAGCCGTTGAAACCAATAAAAAATCACCAATTAGCAAGAAAAAGGATGTCAAAAAATCATCTGAATCCGCTAACGCAACACCTAATAACCCGGAAGAAAAGAAAGACTATCAGTTGGATCGGGCGATGGACATCTTAAAAGGAATTTCAATCTATGCCGGAAACACAAAATAATACCATTCATAAAAACGGATACCGACCGAATGTCGGTTTGATGATTTTAAATCCCCGCTATGAAGTTTTTATGGGACAACGGCGCGGCAGCTGGGATTTCCCCTATCAAATGCCGCAAGGAGGCATTGATGCCGGGGAAACACCGCGACAAGCCGCTTGGCGTGAATTATGGGAGGAAACCGGTCTGACCGATAAAGAGTGTGATATTCTTTGCGAATCGAAAAACTGGTATCAATATGATATACCGCAACAAGCCGGCGTCTCTTTTAAAGGCCAAACACAAAAATGGTTTCTGTTTTTAATGAAAAAAGAGGCACCTGTTTGCCTGACACACCAAAATCCGCCGGAGTTTGAAGCGTTTAAATGGGTTGTTCCCAATCAGGTTATTGATTTAATCGTTCCGTTTAAAAAAGAAGTCTATAAAGCGGTCTTTCAAGAATTTGACGGGGCTTTTCGTTTATTTTCAGCGGACAAGGAATTGCAAAAACGTTTCTTTCAGAAAACGGCTTAATTCCGTATCCTGGAAAAAGGTTTCAATCTGTGTCGATGTCGGCGGATTACGGTCCCCGTCAAATGTTCGGTAATGTTGCAACACATATGTTTGAACGGCATACGGTTTTAAATCTGCTGCCAACTCGTAAATATCCGAAACGGACAAATACCGCGGATCGCATGTTGTGCGCACCTCAAAAGACACACCCGAATCGGCAAGCAGTGCAAGACTTTGTTTCACTCGCTCTACAACCCCTTCCCGACCACTTAAACGCGCATATTTGCGCCAAGGGGCTTTCACATCTAATCCGACCCAATCAAGAAACGGCAATAATGCTTTTAACCGTTCGGGCTGAACACCCGATGTATGTAACCCCACCTGATATCCGAATGATTTAATCCATGCGGCAAATGCGGCGGTATCCGCCTGAACCAACGGTTCCCCCCCCGATAAAACAATACCGTCTAATCGTTTTTGATGTGTTTTTAAAAATGTTTCAATATCATTCAAAAAAACACCCGCAGGTGCCTTTATATCCCGTAATGCTTGATTATGGCAAAACGGACATTTCAGCGAACATCCTTGCAAAAAAATAACGCCGGCCAATCGTCCGGGGAAATCAATCGTCGTAAAGGGGACTATGCCGGCAACTTTTATTTGAAACGGGTTTGTCATGTCATCCTCATTAATCATCCGTTTAAACATACTTTACCGTGAAAAAAAATCAGGTGCAAGCCCTTTAAGAAAAAATATATTGACAAAAAAAAGAACATGTTAAAATGAATCACATTCAGAAAAGGAGAATCACATGGCTATCGCAGCAAGAACCGAAACATATACAGTTTATGAATCCGGAAAAGTCCTTAACCGCACAACGGGAAATGTTTTTTCATTAAAAGAAAATGAAGATCCAACCGCTATTTTTGTAGAAAATGAACTCTTTAAAGTGCTTATGAACGGAAGGGTTATTCATAAAAAAGATGGGACAAAATGGGCCAAAGAGAGCGCTCGGATAAGGGGTGAAAGAATACGAAACCACTTTGACGGGCGCCTAGAGAATATTTTCGGTATGTCGAAAAACCGGCTTGAATGCTTCCTGAAACAACAGGAAAAATTATCCACTGCTTTATTTCAAGAAGAAAAAGAAGACGTTACCAAAACAAGTTCCCATGCGCTATTCCAAAAGACAGAAGCCCCTAAAAAGATAAAAACACCCAAAGTGTTTCGTTTATTTGGTTTGGAAATTACGTTCAAAAAACAAAAGCAACACTAAAAATATTTATTAAACAATTATAAAAACCCATTGTTATAAAAAATCCGATTGAACGTTTTATTTTAAAATGATATCGTTTAAAAACAAAAAGCCCCCGAAATAAGGGGGCTTTTTCATGATGCGGAAAAAATTATCCGGCTTTTCGCATTTCACAAGCACAGGCGTCACTTTCAACAAACCAGGTTCGCTCTTTAAATTCGCTTTTTTTCCCTTTGTTAAACTGGCTGACCGGCCGGAAATATCCCATAACCCGTGTCCAGCATTCCACCGGCTGACGCAACGATTCGTTCGCTTGTAAAATTTCCTGATCTGTCATTTTATTCTCCTTTCTGTTATGGTTAAGCGCTCATTTCGGCGCGTTTTTTTTCAATCAACTCTTGATCACACACAGGGCAGTATTTATGCTCTCCGCTTAAATACCCATGCTTGGGACAAATGGAATACACCGGTGTGATGGACACATACGGCAGACGATAATTTTCCAATACCCGCCGGACTAAGGCTTTACAGGCACCGGCCGATGAAATCCGATCTTTCATATACAAATGCAGCACGGTTCCGCCGGTATATTGGGTTTGTAAATCATCCTGATAATCCAATGCTTTAAACGGATCATCCGTAAAACCGACCGGCAATTGCGATGAATTGGTGTAATAAGGAGCCTCTTTAGTGCCGGCTTGAATCATATCGGGATACCGCTTTTGATCTTCACGTGCAAACCGATAAGTTGTCCCCTCGGCCGGGGTCGCTTCTAAATTATACATATGGCCGGTTTCTTCTTGATACGAGACCAATTTTTCACGAATATAGGTCAAAAATTCTTTTGCCATTTTCCGACCGGCATCTGTGGCAATGTTTTCACGATCGTCCGTAAAATTGCGAATCATTTCATTGATACCATTTACACCAATGGTTGAAAAATGACTGCGAAACGTGCCTAAATACCGCTTGGTATAGGGATACAATCCTCGGTCCATATGCATGGAAATTGTCTTACGCTTAATTTCCAGGGATGTTTTGGCCAATTCCAACAACTCATCCAACCGATTGTAAAGTGCGTCCCGACGCCCTTTAAACACATATCCCAACCGCGCACAGTTAATGGTTACCACACCGATAGAACCCGTTTGCTCGGCCGACCCGAACAAACCTCCACCGCGTTTTTTTAATTCCGTCAAATCTAACCGTAACCGGCAACACATAGAACGCACATCTGATGGTTTCATGTCGGAATTTAAATAGTTAGAAAAATACGGCAACCCGTATTTGGCCGTCATTTCAAACAGATATTCGGTATTAGGAGAATCCCACGGAAATTCATTTGTAATATTATAGGTCGGAATCGGAAATGTAAACGGCCGACCTTTGGCATCTCCCTCACCCATGACTTCCAAAAAGGCTTTGTTAATCATATCCATTTCGGCTTGCAAATCGCCATAGGTGAAATCTTGAACTTCACCGCCGATAATCGGATGCTTATCTGCCAAATCCGGCGGACATGTCCAGTCAAACGTCAAATTTGTGAATGGGGTCTGAGTTCCCCAACGCGACGGCACATTCAGGTTAAAAATAAATGACTGCATCGCCTGTTTAACGTCTTCATAACTTAATTTTTCAATTCGGACAAACGGGGCTAAATAGGTGTCTGCGGAGGAAAAAGCCTGCGCTCCCGCCCATTCGTTTTGCAATGTTCCCAAAAAGTTAATCATTTGACTGAATGCCGACACCAAATGTCTGGGAGGCTTGGACTCCACTTTGTTCGGCACACCGTTAAATCCTTCCTCAATCAGCACGCGTAAAGACCATCCGGCACAATATCCCGCCAACATATCCAAATCGTGAATGTGATAATCACCACGGCGATGCGCCTCTCCGATTTCGGGGGTATAAACGTGATTCAACCAATAATTAGCGACCAACTTGCCCGAGATATTTAAAATCAATCCCCCCAGGGAATACCCCTGATTCGCATTCGCATTAACACGCCAATCCGATCGGTCCAAATATTCGTTGATTGATGAAATAGCATCCACAACGGCATGATGATCCTGCCGCATTTTATGCCGCTGTTCCCGATAAACGATATAGGCACGTGCCGTTTTATAATAGTTTGATGAAATTAAAACCTGCTCAACAATGTCTTGAATCTGCTCAATGGTCGGAATCACCCCATAGGCAAAACGATGTTTCAAAACTTTAACAACCTGGCGTGTCAATAACCAAGCTTCGTCCGAATTAAACTCTCCCGTTGCCTCACCGGCCCGGGAAATAGCTACGGCAATTTTGGACACATCAAAGGCATGTTTCTCTCCGTCACGCTTAATAACATCCGTCAACGGACCTAAATCCACATGTGTCTCCGCTTCATTGACCGGGGCAACAATTTTCAACATATAGTATGTTCTCCTTCGTTTTAATACTAGATATAGTATATTTTGCCTATTTTCATGATTCAATAGAGACCTTTTTATATTCCCCTGTCAAGGCTTTTTTAAACTGCTTTTTTTAATGATTGAAAAACAATGTCTTTTCAAAATTAATCTTTTCAAAAATCTTTGAACAAGAAAAAAAGAACATTACACACGCAATACAAGAACCTCCTCTTTAAAAAAATCATACGCCCCCAAAATCAACGATTCGCATGGTAAGGTATCATAAATCCACCGATTCGCAAAAAACGGGCTTGACAAACCATCCGAATCAGAGTAAACTTATTTTCGTTTTGCGGGTGTAGCTCAATGGTAGAGCGGAAGCTTCCCAAGCTTAAGACGAGGGTTCGATTCCCTTCACCCGCTCCAACAAAAAAACCGACCTTTTGTAAGGTCGGTTTTTTTGTGGGCTGTGTGACTTGGCCTAGAAAAGTTCTGTGCTAAACATAAGCCGATATCTGTAGCGTGTGTTTGGGAAATTAGCTAAAATAGCCCCCGGTACCCATCAGCCCGTTTTTTATTTCATGAACACCATTATGGTTCTTATTGGTTTGCCTGAACCAAAAAACGATGCAATGTCGTTTTATCCACGTGCATGACTTTTGCAATTTTTGCTTTGCTGACCCCTTGATTTAACAGGTCAAAAACACGTTTTTTATTTTTTGCCAATTTCAAATTCTTTGATTTGGCCCCCAAAGGCCGACCCAAGCGTTTCCCCTCACTTTTCAACTTATCCATAGACATTTTTGTTCTGTCGGAAATCAATTTACGTTCAATTTCCGCCGATAACCCGAACGCAAACGCCAAAACTTTTGACGTAATATCCACACCCAGTTTATAATTTTCTTTAATTGTCCATACCTGACAGTTTTTTTCAAGGCAATTTTGTAAAATTCCCATAACTTCCAATAAGCTGCGGCCCAATCGGGAAAGCTCCGTTGCAATTAAGATATCCCCTGATTCTAATTTGTCCAGCAATTTTCCCAATCGTCGTGCCGTCAATGGTTTCCGGCTGGAAATGGTTTCTTGAATCCAATGATCAACCGTCAACCGATTCGCTTTAGCAAATTTCCGAATTTCAAATCGTTGGTTGCCAACCGTCTGCCTATCCGTTGAGCAGCGGCAATATCCGTATATCATCCTTTTTTAAACTCCTTTTGACATAAGCTGATTGATTTTTTAAATATCCCCGGAACCGTAAAAAAGCAAATGAAGTATCCGATATCCCCTTGTTTTGCCGCTAAACATATCGTCTACCAACCGAAAAGCATAAAATTATTTTAATCAATAAAAACGGTGTTTTATCCCTTCTTTAGTTATTTAATTTATTGAAAAATAAACTCCTTTTATCAACGAAAAAAAACAGCCAACCCGATTTCTGATTAAAAAATCGGAATATTTACTTTAAAGCACCTGTCGCAAACATAATCTCTTTTGCAAACACAAAAATCAATCAGATATTTCCTCATCCGGATAAACCCCATAAAAAAAAGATTTATCCAACCATCCTTTTGCTGTTACGGTTCCTTGTTTGAATTCAAGAAAACAATAAGCCGTTTCTTTAGGGCATTCAACCACACGTCCAATTGTCCCTGCTTGAACAACGGCTACCGATCGCCCCAAAAGAGCAGGCTTATCTTTCAGTTTTTCTTCCTTTTTCACCAACACATAACGTTGAGAACGTAACATAGCTTGATTCATCCAACCTGTTGTTCCATCAACATCCCGCACTTGATACCACAATTCATGCACATCTATTACTTCCAAAGGATAATTTTTCTGTTTATAAACCCAGGAAATCGGAAACTGGCGCCCCGGGCCGGTTCTTAAATTAGCTTCATCATGTCGTAATGACATAAAACGCGGTTTTATGGCTGCTCCCATAGCATGAGCAAAAACCGTATAAAAAAGAAAAGCACCCCCCATTACTTTCAACAGGTGTTTAATTTTCATCTTTTTTTTCCTTAAATCCATCCCGAATAGAACGAACCGGCCGACGAGATGGGGTTACAAGTGCTGATGTCTGCTCTTGGTTTTGATCTAACATCATTTGAGCGGTCGTCGTTTTTTGGTCTGACAAAATATCATTTTGCGTTTTGTCTTCCCAGCAAACCTGAACAGCGGGCATAATCAATAACTGCGCAATAACAGTTTGACGTCGTAAAATATACTGATACGGACTTGCGTTTTCCAGCAAAACAAACAATGGCGTTCTATTCGCCGGATGAACCAAAGACGGCGCGTCTAATACAATAATACCGTGACTTTTAGCCAGAGCCGGTAAACTGACAATTTGACCACAAAACCCGTCCGGAATACCAATTGCAAATCCAACCGGAACATAAAGACGCTCTCCCGGATTTAATTTAACCGGTGCCGAAACTGCAGCAGATAAATTTAATGCCATATGATGCTTGGATTCATATGTCGGCAGTGGAAAGTCAGAACCGTCAGCAGTTCGGCGAATATATAGTTTTGGAACCATGAAGACCTCTTTTGTGTGATTTTTCTTATTGTGCCAAAATCCATGGGAAAAGTCAAGTCTGGAAAAGTCTTATTTCCTATTTGTAATCTGTTATTAGAATTAGATAAAAAAAAGAATTATTTTGTAATTACAATTTGTTATCTTTAGAATGTTTTTCGCGTTCGTTGGAATGATTCAGCACCGTAGCGTCATACAAAGATTATTCTGTCAGGGAAAAAATCCGTATGGATACAGAGTGTATCAACACTCTTCTTGAGGCACCTAAAAGGGGGGGGTGGATTGGTATTGAGTAGGAGGTATGGGGGGTTTGGGGGGGCTGGAGGGGGAATGGAAGAGGATTAGGG
>CALXVS010000032.1 GCA_944392145.1 uncultured Alphaproteobacteria bacterium
CGTGTTGGCGTCGGCAGGCCAAACGTAAAAAAGGCCCTCTTTCTGTCCGCTTTAGTCGCAATCCGGTATAATCCCCAAATCAAGCGTAAGTATGAACACTTAACCCAAATCGCCGCTAAGAAAAAAATGGTCGCTATCACCGCCTGTATGCGAAAAATCATCATAACCTTAAATGCCAAGATAAAATCTATAAATACTTTCAATCACTTATAAAATAAATAATACTTACACTTATTTTTTTTATTATCTGGGTTGATGACGGCCGGGGTGCGTTGCCGGTGGTGGGTTTTGTCACGGGTGGGGATGTCTCTTGTTTCTAAAAAGCGGAATATGTTTTTCCTGGATTCCCGCTTTCGCAGGAATGACGGTCGGGGTTGGGTCAGCGTCCGGGACTCCTCTCCACCGTCACCCTTGGGCTTGACCCGAGGGTCCAGGGCAAAGAATCCATATTTTAGTGGGGCGTCAAGGGAGGAAAAGCGGAATTAGTTTTCCTGGATCCTCGCGTTCGCAGGAATGACGGTCGGGGAGAGGGAGGCAAGGATGACGGTTGGGGGTGCGTTGTCGGTGGAGGGTTTTTTCATGGGCGGGGACATCTCTTCCACGTCATGCCCTTTCCTGTCGGGCATCCAGGGCGATGATTCCTTGTTTTGGTGGTGCGTTGATATCCCTAAAAAGCGGAATTCATGTTGCCTGGATGCTCGCATGCGCAAGCATGACGAAAGAGAGAGGATCCAAAGCGTTCACAAGAATGACGGGCGGAGGTATTCTCCGCTGAATTATTTAAATAATCCTTTTAATCCCGACGTGAGATCAGCAGCCCCTTGTTTGGCTTTATCCAATTCACCGCTTATTACCGAGCCTGTTTGCTTTAATTTATTCAGGCTTTCATCGGTTAATCCCTTCACGCCCGCCAGGCTTTGTTTCAACAGCTCATTCGTGGAATTTGCCAGTGCCGACAGAGATTCTTGTGAGAAATAGGACAAAATGACCGCGATTGTGTCACCAATGGAATTGGATTTTTTCCCTTCACCGATATTGGTTTTATGAATGTTCGGGAGTTTCAGGCTGATCACTTGGCCGGCAACCCCTAAATTCAACCCTGAATCGTTGATTTTTAAATCTTTGACAACAACGCTTTTCGCGGGTTTGGCGGTGGTATCGGTTGTTGTTTGAGCCGATGTATCGGCGGCTTTTTTATCCGAAGCACCGATAAAATTTTGCACGTTGTTATTCAGGGTTGTTAAGTTAATAGCGCCGCTTTTGTTAATTTCGGCGGTGGCATTGGTATTTTCAATCAAAACACGGCGAACAATTATTTTTTGCGAAAGAACTGATTTGGGGTCAACATCCACCAAAATGTGTCCCAATTCAAAAACGGTCGGGTTTGTAAAGCCGGCCGGATTGCCGATTTTAAGCCCTTTTAATTCAACTTGTCCTTTAAACAAAGACAAATCAACATCTTCCAATGTGGCCGTTGTGCCGGTCACTTTGGGTAAGAACGTATTAACGCCTGTTTTGATTAAAAAGCCCGCGCTGAAATATAAAGCAACCAGCAATAAAATCAGGAACAGAATCAGATACAGGAAAAATTTGAAAATACGCCCTAAAAATGAGGATTTGCGTTTTATTTTTTGAACCATTGATTGACTCCGTGTTTATTAAAAAAAGATTGTTCTTTAAATATAATTCATTTTAGGGCATTAGGCAAATTTTTTGTGAAAATTACCCGAAAAAGTATTTGGTATCGGTTGTGTGTTTTGAATTTTTTGCCAAATATCATATACCTGATCGGCGGTATAGGGTTTTAGGCAAAAATCCAACCGATAGGCGCCGGCCGGAACGGTTTTATAATCCGCCGCCAAAGAAAACGGGCGTTTGTCCGTCACCACCGTTTGACAGGGTTTGCTGATAAGCCAAAAAGATCCTGTTTTATCGGAGATTGATTCAATTTTTTCTTGTCTGTCGCACGTCGCACAATCGTGCGGGCGGACGCAGTTGGCCGACAGGAATAAGGGGGTATCTTGATACACAATGAGGGCCGTTCGGGCGTCGGCCGTGGCCAATGTGCGAATGTTATCGGCGGTGTCTTCCACCGAAAAGGTGATGCGGGAGGCTCCTTGTTCCAATGCGGCTTGGAAACTTTGGGTATTAAGCACGGGTAAAAACGAATCGTATGAAACATCCGCATTTTTGGGGAGCAATGCAAGGCCGCCGAAATTTGAAATTTCAAACCGGTTCAATCCACATTGAACCAATAAATTTATTTTATCACGCAGCCACGCGCTTTTTCTGAATATAACGGGTAAGGCCAGCCGTATTTTATCGGTCGGCAGAAAGCTTAATGCTTTTGGTGTTAAGGCAGGCGTTATTTCTATCAGAAATTCACCGATTTTATCAAACGGCAGTTTTTTAAGACATGCCGGTTGGTCTGTTTTAACGATGAAAAAGGTATTTGGGGATTCGTTTAGTCGTAACAAGGGGGCCGTCAATGTTGGGCATGAAGTCGTTTGCACCGGCAGGGCATTATAAAACCGGCGGCGCAGTTCATTTAAAACGGCGGTCGGCACAAACAGGCCGTCGGGGTTATGCACATGAAACGCACCGATGCAAAAGGGGGTGTCTTTGTTTTTATCAAAGGCGGCGCGCACGCTTGCCGTTGTTTTATCGGGAGTATGGGCGGGCATGAACGCACCGGAAACCGTTTCGGCGGTTTCCCCGCTGCAAACGGTTACCGAATCGGCCGTGATAAACACGTCAATATCCACAGACTGCCGGTTTTTAAACGCACCGGGTTTGGGTTTTTGATACGGGTAAGCCCCTTTAACAGCGGTGGACGAGGCTAAGTAGACCGTTGCACCCTTTTCAATAAAGGGATGATGCGGCGGTAACGGGATATCAACACGTTGTCCGGCAGGGCAGGTAAATGCCGGACGACCGTTTATTTTCAGGTGCTCCAATGAAAAGCCGAACGGTTTGTCGGCCCCGGGAACATCAATTTGAATCCCGTCATAGCGGGCGATAGCCCGTGTGGGGCGGAAAGTCAAGGTGTGATTGGCTATTTTTTCCGCCTGTCCGATAATCAGGCCCCGATGCCCCGCAAAATCGGGCGCGCGGGTGTCTTTGTTTTTGCCGTTAAAGTGTAATTTTGTCCACGGGCGGGCAAAAATTTGTTTCAGGTTATCGGATAAGGCTATCTTATTTTTACCCGTGTCCAGTATTGTGCGATAATAATGGGTAACGGCCGCAACATACAGGGCATTTTTTTTGCGCCCCTCTATTTTTAACGAGCATCCCTTTAATTTTAACACATCTGTTTCCAAGGCCAAGTCTTTCATGGAAAACAGGCGGCTTGTCCCGTCCTGTGTCCGAAACACGTTGCGACAGGCATAGACACATTTTCCGCGATTAGCGCTGCGTGTGGTTTCAAGGGAGGAAAACTGACATAATCCGCTGTAAGAATAACAAAGGGCCCCGTGAATAAATACCTCAACCTCTAATCCGGAAGCATCGCGAATCGCTTCAATTTCACGTAGTGTCAGTTCGCGGGCCAATACCACCCGTGAAAACCCCCATTTTTTAAGGGTAAGGGCCCCTTCAAGGTTGTGAATGGCCATTTGGGTGCTGGCGTGTAATTGCAGGGACGGAAAGTGTTGTCGCACAATGCGAGCAATGCCCATATCTTGCACGATAACGGCATCCACACAGCAGTCGGCACATTCCTGAAGCGCTGTTAAAACGGCGGGCAATTCGGCTTCTTGAACCAGTGTGTTTAAGGCCACATACACCTTTTTGTTCAAACTGTGGGCATAGGCGGTCAGGGCATCCAACTCATCCCGTGTAAAATTGACGGCTTCGGCGCGGGCGGAAAAGCGGTTTAATCCCAAATAAACCGCATCGGCACCATAGTAAAAGGCGGCGTAGCCGGCTTCAATATCCCCCGCGGGGGCAAGCAGTTCGGTTTTCATGACAATGTCCTTTTAAAAAGCGGGGCAGGGCAGGATAAAACACCCGTTTTGGGGGTTAAAAGACCCGTGCCACCCATCGGTAAAATCAGGTGATCTGCCCCATGCGTATAGGGTAATCCCCGCATCACGGGCACGGATAAAGCGGCAAAACGGTCGTTTAAGACCTCCTCTACTGTTCCATCGGCCGGGTCTTTTGATACACATTTGTGAAAGCCGCCCAACAAAACGGCGCCGACATGGTCAAAAAAGCCGCTTAAAAACAACTGATTCAATAAGCGGTCAATGTGGTAGGGCTGTTCGCCGACCTCTTCCAAAAAAACGATAGCCCCTTGCGGATTTGGCAAATACGGTGTGCCGACAAGCGCGTTAATCAGGGTCAGTGTGCCGCCGATCAGCGGCCCTTGAACCGGGGTTTGCACAGTATTTAAAGGCATCAGTCCCGTTATTGTTTGATTGTCACCATTTAAACAGGTGTTTAGGCTTTGCATCAAGTGTGGCCAGTCGTGTTTGACAAAGCTGCCCTGAAATCCCGAAAAAGAGGGGAGGTCGGCTTTATGCCATAAGGCCAATTGCAGGGCAGTGGTGTCGCTGAACCCGAAAAAGGGTTTCGGGTATTTTGCAAGGCGCTTGTAATCCAATTTATTAAGAAGGCGCGGCGTGCCATAGCCCCCCCGTAAAGACACAATCAAATCAATGTCAGGGGCCAAAAAAGCATCCATGATGTCTTGGGCCCGGTTGGTGTCCGACCCGGCCATAAAACGATCGGCTTCACCTGCATGCGGCATAAGCCGCACGTGAAACCCTTGTGCTTCAAAAAAAGATACGGCGGCTGCCGCTTCGGCAGGGGGGCAGGGGGAAGCCGGTGCGATCAGGGCAACTGTTTTCATGCTGCCTTGTTTTTCAGCGCCGCCAAAATATCGTGCGCAAATGTGTTTAAGGTTTCATCCCGAGCGCCCATAACGGCAACGGTATCATTCGGATGAACATGTGTTTTTAAATAATCCAGTGTTTCGGCGCGTGTCGGTATGTATCGGGCGTTTGTTCCCGCGGCTTGTAACGGGGAAATGATGTCGGCCGAAGAAATGTCTTTTGCCACCGTGCCGCCGGCATAATAAACATCGTTCATAATCCAGGTAACCGTGTTATCCAAAATTTCTTTTAACATATCAATCAATGTGTCTTTCATCAGGCGCAGCGGCGCAAACCCATGCGGTTGATACACAACAAACAAATGAGCGGTATTTGTTTTAAGAGCGGTCACGGCTGCCCGAATTTTTTCGGGATTGTGGGCGTAATCATCTATGACGGTTGTGCCGTTGGTTATGCCGATGGTTTCCAGTCGGCGGTGGGTGCCTTTAAAATCCGCCAGAGCTTGCACGGACTCGGCCGGTGAAATGCCCATATGCAGGCACAATCCAATGGCGGCCAAGGCATTGGCGACGTTGTGATCACCGATTAACGGTATCATGACGTTTTGACCGTTTAGGGAAAAACGTGTCACGGTGCCATCTCGGCGGATGTTTGTTGCCCTTAAATCGGCCGGATTGCCCGATACAGAAAAGGACAGCACTTGTTTTTGCGTGATATGAAGGGTGCGCGTGTGCGGGCAATCGGCGTTGATGACAACTCCTTTTTTCGTGCGGTTTAAAAATGATTCAAATAAGGGTTTTATGTCGTTAATCGCTTTATGGTCCAGGGAAATATTGGTAACAACCGCATAATCGGGTGTATAAAGATCAATAGAGCCGTCCGATTCGTCTGCTTCAATAACACATATATCTCCGGCGCCGAAAATCAGGTTAGACATCGGGCGGTTGTGATAGGTATTTCGTGAAATGCCGCCGTTGATCATGACCGGATCCCGTCCCATGCGCGCCAGGATATGACCCGTCATGGCGGTGACAGTTGTTTTGCCGCTGGTTCCGGCAACGGCTACACCGGTATGCGTGTGTAAAATATGTGCCAAAACGGCGGCGCGCTTTTGAATGTTTAAGCCCAATTCTTTGGCACGGCGCACGTCCAAAATAGATTCTTCCACGGCGGTTGAAACAACAAACACATCCGTTTCGGGCAGCACGCCGGACCCGTCTTGCGGAAACAGTTCAATCCCGTTTTGAATCAGGTGTCGGCGTATATTTTCGTTGCCCCCTTGGTCAAACGAGCGATCCGAACCTAAAATGCGATTCCCTTTGTTTTTCAGGTAAAGGGCAATAGAACTCATCCCGATACCGCCGATGCCGCAGAAAAAAAAGATTGCCATTTGTGTTTTCTTCCTCTATAAAATAACAATAGGGATTAATTTACCCGAAAAAGAAGAAAAAGTAAAGGATTTAAGGCTATGAAACTATTTTTTATAAGTCTTATGGGAACGGTATTGATCGGGGGAATCGGCTCTGCCGTTGCCCAAAACGCTTTGTTTCCCGAATTAAGCGGTGTTAAGGGCTTAACCGAAGCGCCGGTCGTTCAACCCGCTGATGCAAGCGATGCGGCTGTTGCGATTGATGATACCGTTTTGTCACCGGCCTCCGTTCCTGTGCGTGCCGTCACTCCCCAAACGCCGGCCGAGGCGGCCTTGGCGGCGACTCCCGGAAACCGGTTTGGACAGAAAGAAGACAAAAAAGACAGCGGTAAGTTTCGTTTGTTGCCCGATAATTTAGAAATTGTCACGCCGCCGGTGCGTGGGTTTGCCTATTGTTTAGGGGAATTGACACTTGAAAATCAAACGGGGGTAGACTTAAAGCAAATGCGCCTGAAATTAAAATTCGGCGGTGTCAGTGTCCCTGTTACGTTTTCGGGGGTTCCCGATAAAGGAACACAGACGCAGGATATCGGATCTGCCGGCCGTTCGTGCCAAAGTTTTACGGGCGTTCCGGGGATTACGGTTGAAGCGTGCCAGGCCGGTTCATGGAGTCCGGCGGAATGTCAGGCCAAAATTCAATACGTGCCGATTCAATAGCGGAAAAAGAAAGCGGTGTTGAAAAAGGCGGGATATTTTTGGGGGATTGTCGGGCTTATTGTCGGGATGTTTGCCGTCACTGTTTGGGCAGGCAGCCCCGATGTTTTGTCGCAAAATGATGTGCGATTGTATCGGCGGGCCTTAAAGGCTTATGAAGCGGCCGACATTAAAACAGGTGACAAAGCCGCCGGTCAAATTAAAGACGATTCGTTAAAAGGTTATTTGCTTTACACCAAATATTTTTCAAAAGGGTATCGGACAAAAGCCAATCAGGTGGTTCAATGGTTGAACGCTTATGGCGATTTGCCGCTGGCGCCCGATATGTATGCGTTGGGGGAACAAAAAAAAGCCAAACTGCCCAAACGTAAACCGAAGGGTATTTTCGGCGGGGCATCGGGCAGTTGTTCTTATGTTGCGCGGGAAGATCCGATTGACCTGCTGTCCGGTCGGTCATTTTCCTATTTGAATGGGGCTAAACGAAAACAGGCCGTGCGTGATATGGCACAAATCGCGCGGTATTTACGCCGCGGTAAGACATTAAATGCCAAACGATTGATTGAATCGGATACGGTGCGACAGCGTTTTTCAAAAACGGATTGGGACGCTGCCCGAACGGCGCTGGCGTTTTCTTATTTTTTAGACGGTGAAAATGATCAGGCATTGTCTTTATCTCGGGCGGTTTTAAAACGATCTGCGTCACAATTTCCGCAGGCCGCCTGGACGGCCGGTCTGGTTTCCTGGCGGATGAATCAAACAAAAGACGCCGCCGATTATTTTCATCAAGCCTTGATACATCCGAAAGTGTATCCGTTGTTACAGGCAAGTGCGGCATTTTGGGAGGCACGGGCGCGTTTGAAACTGGGGCAATTTGAACAAGTCGGTGATTTATTGGAAATTGCCGCCAAACATCAGCGCACGTTTTACGGCATTTTGGCCATGCGGTTGCTGGGGCGTGATTTAAGGCATGTGTGGGATGCTCCGCCGCGACCGGAAGATGATATGTCAGCCGATTTTTCGCATCCGGCCTTAAACCGGTTTTATGCTTTAAAACAAATCGGGCGTGATGAGTGGGCCGCGCGGGAGTTATCCAAGGTGTATTTGGAATCGGATAATCAGTCAAAAAGCATTTTACTGATGATTTCCGAACAAAATGATTTTGCCGATGAATTGGTTATGATTTCCGGCAAACTGAAAAATGATAATGTGCGTTATCCGGCCCCGAATTGGACACCCAAAGACGGGTGGCAGGTAGATAAAGCCCTGGTCTTTGCCTTTGTATTGCAAGAATCGTGTTTTAACACGCGCGCCAAAAGTGCGGTTGGGGCGTTGGGGTTAATGCAGATTATGCCGCAAACGGGGCGTGAGTTGGCCCGGCTTTTGCAATACCCGTGGAGTTTAAAGCGGTTGAATGATCCCGCGTATAATTTATCTTTGGGGCAAAATTATTTGTTACGTTTGATGAAACGACCCGAAATTCAAGGAAACCTGATGTTCACGGCGTTAAGCTATAACGCCGGTCCCGGGAATTTGATCAAGTGGAAGAAAAAAATGGATTTTAAGGATGATCCGTTGTTATTCCTTGAAAGTATTCCGTCCCGTGAAACGCGGGGGTTTGTGGAACGGATTATGGTCAATTATTGGATTTACCGATCGCTGATGGAACAACCGCTTGTTTCATTAGATGAAACGGTCGCCGGCCGTTGGCCGATTTATAATTCTTTTGAAACACAGGAATCGGCAACAAAGGAAGCGTTATCCGGCAATGTCGTCAAATAAAACGGGTAAGTGTTCTTTGAACGTTTGTAATAGAATTTTCATAGTTTTTTGCACCGTCGGGTGGGCTGCTTTAGCCGTGCGTAATTTAAAAATGTGGCGCCATTCACGGATATTGGCCGTCATAATGACAGATGCTTTGACAGAATGGGGCAATAACATACGGCACACGTCGGCTTTATACCCCAGCGCGGCCAAATCGTTATAGGCGCGTTCAATTTGCTGCATTGTTGAAAACCAAATATTATAAGCTTCTGTGCCGGGGATCAGTTCGGGCGGTTCAATCACGGTGATTTCCGATCCGAATTTTCCTTTGGCATAGTTACAATAGCGGGTGCTTTCAATCGCAAAACTGGCGATTCGGTGGCGGGTTAAATCTTTATAAACACCGATATCGGTGATCAGGCGCACCGTGATTGAAAAATGTTCCAACATGGCTTCGTGCCCCAGTTCAATGATTTTTTGAATCATTTTTTCGGCCGAATCGGGTGTGATTTTGTCTTCTGATTTGTAACAGTTACGAATGCACAGTTCCAAATGCCGGAAGATAAACTCTTTGTCCAGCGGGGTCATGATTTCAGCGCTGATCGGAACGATTTTAACCATAAGGAGCTCCTTGCAAAATAATAAAAATAACCTTTAAAAAACACTATATGATATTCCATGTTTGCGGTCAAGAAAAAATCATTCCCAAGGGTGTTACAAAAATATCATAAATCCATACTTGATTTTTGAATGAAAATGTGTCTAAATAATCATGATTTTTCGTGTCTGTAAAATTTATCAAAGGAGAATGTAATGACAGTACGCGTAGCGATTAACGGATTCGGCCGTATCGGCCGTTTGGTGTTTCAGGCAATCACGGAACAAGGATTGCTGGGCAAAGACATTGATGTTGTTGCCGTTGTGGATATGAGCACGGATGCAAAATATTTTGCTTATCAGTTAAAATATGATTCCGTTCATGGTCAAATGAAAGCCGACATTACGACGAAAAAGTCGGATGCGACGTTGGAAGAAGATGATATTTTGGTTGTCAATGGCAATGAAGTGAAATGTTTGATGGCGCAGCGCGACCTGACAACCATGCCGTGGAAAGATTTAAACATTGATTACGTCATTGAATCAACCGGTTTGTTCACGCAATCGGATAAAGCTGCTGCTCACTTGACGGCCGGTGCCAAGCGTGTTGTGATTTCCGCGCCCGGTAAAGGGGATGTTAAAACCATGGTGTTCGGTGTCAATGAAAACGAATTTGACCCGACCAAGCACACCATTGTGTCAAACGCATCATGCACGACAAACTGTTTAGCGCCGCTGGTGCACGTGTTGATTAAAGAAGGCATCGGTGTGGAAACGGGATTGATGACCACCATTCACTCGTATACGGCGACCCAAAAAACGGTAGACGGCCCGTCCAAAAAAGATTGGCGCGGCGGTCGTGCGGCGGCAATTAACATCATCCCGTCAACCACGGGTGCGGCCAAAGCCGTCGGCGAAGTGTTGCCGTCTGTGAAAGGAAAATTAACCGGTATGTCATTCCGTGTTCCGACGGCGGATGTATCGGTGGTTGACCTGACATTTGTTGCGGCGCGTGACACCAGCATTGAAGAAATTGACACAGTGCTGAAAAAAGCGGCTGCAACGTATATGAAAGGCACGTTAAGCTATACGGATGAAGAATTGGTGTCTACCGATTTCATCAACAATGCCCATGCCAGCATTTACGATTCGTTGGCCACGCTGCAAAACAATTTGAAAGGCGAAAAGCGGATGTTCAAAATTGTGTCGTGGTATGACAACGAATGGGGTTATTCCAATGCCTTGGTGCGCATGGTGAAGCACATGGCCACCAAAGATGGTTATTTGAAATAATCGGGTGCATTCTTCAAAAAAAACGGCCATTCGGTCGGGATTTTAAAAAGGATGCTTTGTTGAAAATCCCCGCCTTAAGGTTTTTATTTTAAGCGCGGGGATTTTTTTGAATTTAAGGAAAAAACATGTCATATAAAACATTAAATGATTTTGATTTTAACGGCAAAACGGTTTTTGTGCGGGCGGATTTGAACGTGCCGGCCAAAGACGGGGTGATTACGGATACCACGCGTATTGACCGTTTTGTGCCGACATTAAAGGAAATTGCCGGTCAAGGCGGCAAAGTGGTGGTCGCATCGCATTTCGGGCGGCCGAAAGGTGAGAAAAAAAGCGAATTTTCTATGGCGTTTTTGGCGCCTGCGTTGGAAAAAGCCTCCGGTATCAAGGTAACCTTTGTGGATGATTGTATCGGTGCCGATCGGGATGCGGCCGTGCGGGCAATGAAAAACGGTGATGTGATTTTGCTGGAAAATCTGCGTTTTTATGCGGGGGAAGAAAAAAATGATCGCGCTTTTGCCGAACAATTAGCACGCGGTATTGATATTTATATTGATGATGCGTTTTCAACGGCGCATCGGGCGCATGCTTCCACCGAAGGGATGGCGCATTTGTTGCCGCGCGGTGCCGGTCGGTTGATGCAGGAAGAACTGGAAGCGTTGGATAAAGCCTTGGGTAATCCCGAACGGCCGGCGGTGGCGCTTGTCGGCGGGTCAAAAGTATCCACCAAGTTGGATTTATTGGCCAATTTGGTGAAAAAGGTTGATTATCTGTGCATCGGCGGCGGTATGGCGCATACGTTTTTGGCCGCCAAAGGGATTCCGATGGGCGAAGGATCGCTTGTTGAACCGGGGATGATTGATACGGCCAAATCCATTTTGGAAAATGCCGGTTCCTGTCAAATTGTTTTGCCGGTTGATTTAACGTGGGCCGATGCTTTCGGTGAAGGGCAACAAGCCCATGTTTCCGATGCCGATAAAGTGCCGGCCGGAAAAGTGTTGATGGATATCGGACCTAAATCGGCAGCGGCGTTTATAGACGTGATTTCAAAATGTAAAACATTGATTTGGAACGGGCCGGTCGGCGCGTTTGAAATCAAGCCGTTTGATGCGTGCACAAACGAAATCGCCGCAGCGGTGGCCAAATTAACGCAAGAAGGAAAGCTGACGTCGGTTGCCGGCGGCGGTGATACGGTGTCCGCCCTGAAAAAGGCGGGTGTTGAACCGGCATTGACCTATGTGTCGGCGGCCGGCGGCGCCTTTTTGGAATGGATGGAGGGCAAGACCTTGCCCGGTGTTGCGATTTTGGAACAATAAAAGGGCAACTTGATAAAAAACGGCGGCCGAACGGTCGCCGTTTTTTTTATTCCTTTTCCCCCTTTGACCAAGTCGTCAGGTTCTTTTTTTTATCATTTTTTTAGGGGGAAAAAACTGCTCTTTTTGATATCAATCTTTTTTTACGCCAAAATGCGTCAAAGTGCGTCAACACTCTTTCCTTTTGTTTAAAAAAAGATATGTATGTCTTGTGTTATAACAATAACTGAAAGGATAACGAAAATGACACACAATTATCAATCAAACGGGACAATGGGTTCCGCATTTGCCCCTTCTTTGATAAAGGAAGATTTATATCGTGCTTCCATGGCAACCTACGGCAATGGTTTTGGGGCACCGATGAGCGGTGCGCCTAATCCGATTGAAATCGGACAAAGCACGGGCATATCCGATGTTTTCGGCGGAATGTCTTACACAGCCTGTGGGGGAGCGATGTCCACACCACAAATGATGACGCAAACATCGACTTTGCAGGAAACAGGCAATTGGATGACATATTTGTCGCAGGAAATGTCTGATCCGATGCGTAACATGGCACCGGTATATCAATCTTATGATCCCAATTATTTAAACCAGATGACCCAAACCTTGCGTTCCGAACGGACATGGCAAGATGATTTATCCGAATGGATGGTTGATTCAAATATGGGGCGAGCGATCGGATTGGGGCTTCAAGGCGGTGCCAATTCAACGTTCAATCCATTTGGTTATGCCATGCGTTCCCTGGGTATTGATACACGTCCGTTGCAGCCAAACAATTTGGCGGAAGAAATTATTGAATACGGTGGCAGTGCTGCTGCCGATACAGCTATGATATGGGATAGTTTGGGAAGTATATTGCCAAGAACTGTGGCTTTACAGCCGTTTAAAGCATTCAGAAATGTTTTGTCAAAAGGGATTGGTACACTCGGAAGTAAGATGAAAAGTGTTAACCCGATATTAAGGCGTTTGGAATCACCAATACATTTTACGAAAAAAGGAGGTCAACGTTTAGGAAAAAATATAGGAAATTATTTTTTAAATAAAGCAGATGAACAACTGTATGGGAATCTCTTAAAAAATACATTAGAAAGTATTGCTTCTAATTCGGCTGCTTATTATCTTTTTCCTGGAGATGAAAATGGTGGAAAACGGTTTTTAACCGAATTTTTAATTGATGATGTTTTCCCCAAATAGTGTTTAATTTATAAAATTCCGGGCTTGTTGAATTCGTTTGACAAGTCCGGAAAAATCCTACATAATAAAAACATTTTTTAAAGGTAGTGTTTTTATGCTTGTGTATTTGTCGGTAGCTGTATTGGTTTTTTTTATAGTCGCGTTTATCGGTGCTTTGGATGTTGCAACACCGATATATGAAGTTTATCGGAACGCTTTCCATTTTATCGTTCTTGTTTTTTTACCGATTTTTTTAAGTGGGATTCTTTTAAAACTGTTTTCACGCATTTTTCGTAAAAAGTTTTATATGATTGCTGTTGTAAGTGCCTTGTATTTATGCTATGGCATCGGTTATGTATATCCGATTGAATGGCAGGGCATGGTTGCCAATTTTTGGCTTGCAACGGTTATTTTAATAGCACTTTTGTTTTACATGCTGCCTATTTATGATCCGCCTTTGTGGCAAGGTATTCGGCGATATTGTTCCAAACATGGTTTTCCGACGTTTGGTGAGCGTTTCACCTGCGGTTTTTTTGCAATTATTGTAACATATGCCGCGGCATGCGGCTTTTTTTCAAATGCTCCGTTTAAATGGTTGTTCCCTTTTTATGCCACAATTGCTTTCGGTGCCGGTTACGGTGTCTGGTATGCGGGATGGTTATTGAAAAAAACATTGCAAAAACTGCGATGGTATCCAAGATCCGATTCGGGTTGGTATATTTTATATTTGATGATGTTGTTGTTTGTTGTTTTGGTAGCCTCTTTTGTCCTTTCTCTATTGTTGGGAAGAGTGTTTCCCGATTACCTGAATTAAGGACATAACCATGCGGCCAATGTGTCGGAAAACAACAATCCCGTTTTCGTCGGGTGGAAAGTGTTGTCGGTTACGGTTATCCATCCGGTCGCCAATGCTTTACGCACACCGTTTTGATCAAGTTCTTTTATCGGAAAGTCGTGTTTGGGCAAACGAACGGCGGTCAGCAACCGTTCTTCAAACCGTTCCGCCGATGTCAAACGTTCCGTTTTGATGCCGTTTTGAAGCCATAGGGGAACCGAGGCCGGTGCCACGGTTGCCGTTAATCCCAAACGTCCGTGGGCGGCCGGTCCGATACCGGCATAATCATGTCCCAGCCAGTAAGTTAAATTGTGCCGGCATTCTTCCCCCGGTGTGGCAAAGTTTGAAATTTCATAAGCCGGTCGGCCGGCGGCGGCCATTATGTCCCATGTCGTTTCAAACAGGCGGGCGGCAGTTTCGTCATTTGCCGGTGTTATTTTTTTGCGACCAAAAACCGTATTCGGTTCAATGGTCAGTTGATAAAGCGAGTAGTGATTTAATCCCAAAGACAGAGCGGTTTTTAATTCGTTTTGCCAAGATTGAACGGTTTGTTCCGGCCGGGCATAGATAAGGTCCATGTTCACACGAAAACCCAATTTTTGTGCCGTTTCAATACAGGTAAGGGCCGTTTGTACAGAGTGCCGGCGCCCTAAAAACGATAAATCACGTTCGTTTAAGGCCTGAACCCCTATGGAAAGGCGATTAACGCCCATGTCGGCCAAGGCCTGCATTTTATCGGGTGTAATAGCGTCGGGATTGACTTCCATTGTAATTTCGGCATTATCCGTTAAACGGCATCTTGCCCGAATGTCGTTCATCAAAGATTTAAAAAGCGTCAGTGACATAAGGCAGGGGGTGCCGCCGCCGAAAAAAATGCTTGTCGCGCGGGTTTTTAACGGAATCAGGGTTAAATCACGTCGGTATCCGGTTAATAAAGCGGTTTCGTCTATCTTTTTTTCGGCACGGCTGAAAAAGTCGCAATACGGGCATTTTGACAGGCAATACGGCCAATGCACATATATGCCGAACGGTTTATCGGGGGGTTGGGTCATAAAGTCCTCTTGACATGGTTTTAAAAAAAAGTTACAATCAAGCCTTGGTTATAAAGATAATTTTGTTTTCAATCTTAATCAGAAAGAAGGAACAATGCAAACATTAATTACCGGACAGCAGCTCAATTTGGGCGATAATTATCGTGAGTATGCCGAAAAGGCTTTGGATAACACGGTTTCCAAGTATTTTGAAGAAGCGGTCAGCGCCGATGTGCGTGTCGCGAAAGAGGGGTCTTTGGTACGCGCCGAAATCACGGTTCATCCGCAAAGCGGGGCCTTAATTCGGGCATCGGGCGTGTCATCGGATGCTTATGCAGCGTTTGATGAAGCCGCCGGCAAAATTGCCCGTCAATTGCGCAAGTATAAAAACAAGTTGGTTGATCGTAAGAATCAGGTTGTTGAAGTGGCGCATATGGCCGTTATTGAATCGTCAGATACAGAAGAACAAGCCGGCGATGCCCCCGTTATCATTGCAGAAATGCAAACAAATATCCCCGTGTGCACGGTTAGTGCAGCCGTGATGCAGATGGATTTGGAAGGGTTGCCTGCTTTGTTATTTAAAAACGTTGCCAATGGGTCTTTGAACATGGTATATCGGCGTTCAGATAATAACATCGGTTGGGTGAATCCCACGGATAAATAAGAGTAATCACCGATGAAAATTAAAGATATTTTGTCGCCTGATGCGATTATTTGTAACAGCAGTGCTACCAGTAAAAAGCAATTGTTGGAAGATTTGTCGCGGTTGGCCGCCGAAAAAACAGGTGTAGACGGGCATGCGGTTTTGGATGCCCTTGTTGAACGTGAACGGTTGGGAACGACAGGTGTGGGGCGGGGGATTGCCTTGCCGCATACACGGTTGCCGGGATTGGATAAAATCTTTTGTGCGTTTATCAAAACAACGCCCGTTGATTTTGAATCTATTGACGGTAAATTGGTTGATTTGGCGTTTATGCTGTTGGTTCCCGAAGAAGCGGGGGCCGATCATTTAAAAGCATTGGCACGTCTGTCCCGATTGTTGCGGGATGAAGCTGTGGCCGATGCACTGCGGCAGGCCAAAACCGTCAACGATATTTATGCGTTGATCAATCAAAACGACCAAGACGAAATTTAAATCGGCTTAATTGGTTAAAAGGCGGGATGTTGCGATGGGCAGCACCCCGTCTTTTGTATTTTAAAATAAACGGTTCATTTATAGTTATCCCCGCCGGGTTGGGGTGATTTATTATCTGACCTATACTTTTTCACTGCACCAGGACACACTTCCCGTCTTTGACCTCGCGTTCGGCACAAGAGTTACAACTGTCTTCTTCTTCAGAAGTTGACACGTCGGGTGTTTCGGGCGAATCGCATCGGTAACAATAGGA
>CALXVS010000033.1 GCA_944392145.1 uncultured Alphaproteobacteria bacterium
GCATACGCAAGGATGACCATCGGGGGTGTGTCAGCGTCCGGGACAACTTGTCACGAATGGTGGTGCCCCCCTCTGTCGTCACCCTCTAAGCTTGGCCCGAGGGTCCAGGGCAAAGAGTCCTTATTTATGCGATGTGTTGACGCCCCTAAAAAGCGGAATTGTTTTTCCTAGATCCTCGCCTGCGCAAGGCTGACGGCCGGGGGCGCGTTGCCGTCCGGGACAACTTGTCACGAATGGTGGTGCCCCCACGATGTCACCCTTGGGCTTGACCCGAGGGTTCAGCAACATGAATTCCGCTTTTCTTGCCCCTTAACGCATCACATAAATAAGGACAAAGGCCTCAATAAACACTTAACCTTGCTCTGCCGCGATTTTAGCATACAAAGCAAAGCGTTGATCAATTTGTGCCTGAGCCGCTGCAACAAGTTCCGCATAATGGGCGGGGTCTTGGGTGCGCACCACTTTAAACCGCGTTTCGGTTTCCATAAATTCGGAAACCGGCCGCGTGGGTTTGGCATCCATTTGGAACGGGTTCAACCCCGCTGCCCGCCGGCGCGGATCAAACCGATATAACGGCCATAATCCCGTTTCCACCGCCATTTTTTGATGTGCCAATCCAAAACGGCCGATATCGTATCCGTGCGAGATGCAATGACTGTAGGCAATGATCAACGACGGGCCGTCAAACGATTCGGCTTCGTGCAAAGCTTGAAGTGTTTGCATATCTTTGACACCCAAAGCGACGCTGGCTACATACACACCCCCCGACGACATGGCAATGGCCCCCAAATCTTTACGCGGCAAAGCATTGCCGGATGAGGCAAACTTGGCACTGGCCCCCAACGGTGTTGCTTTAGACCGTTGGCCACCCGTGTTGGAATAAACACCCGTATCCAACACAAGAACGTTGACGTTTTTGCCCGAATAAAGCACATGATCCAATCCGCCGTAACCAATGTCATAGGCCCAGCCGTCACCCCCGAAAATCCACACCGATTTTTTGACCAAGTAATCGGCCACATCCGCCAATTGTTGGGCGCGCGGATCGGTTAAAGCCCGCAACTTGTCTTTTAAAACGGCCACTGCGGCGCGTTGGTCGGCAATGCCTTGCTCGGTGGATTGGTCCGCCGTCACAAGGGCGGCAACCAACGTTTCACCCAATTCAGGCGTCAGTTCGGCCAACAATTGGTGGGCTCGTGCGGTTTTGGCATCCACCGCCACCCGCATACCTAATCCGAATTCGGCGTTGTCTTCAAACAACGAATTGGCCCACGCCGGCCCGCGTCCCTCATGATTTTTGGCATACGGCGTTGTGGGCAAATTGCCACTGTAAATAGACGAACATCCCGTTGCATTGGCAACCATCAACCGATCCCCAAACAACTGCGTCACCATTTTGATATAGGGCGTTTCACCACACCCCGCACAGGCACCCGAAAATTCAAACAACGGCCGCATCAAAGCAACGGATTTAATCATCTTGGGGGCTAACTTGGTCCGATCGGCATCGGGTAATGTCAAAAAGAATGCAAAATTTTCTTTATCCCGTGTCAAATGTTCTTCAATCGGCGTCATGGTCAACGCTTTTTTATCGGGTTCCGTGCGCGAACGCCCCGGGCACACTTGAGAACACAGCGTGCACCCCGTGCAATCTTCGGGCGCAACCTGAATCACCCATTTTTGCCCCGCAAAATCTTTGGCTTTATAATCCGCCGATTTGAACCCGGCCGGAGCCTCTTGCAATCGGGCCGGATCAAACACCTTGGCGCGAATCGCGGCATGCGGACACACCGATACGCATTTGCCGCACTGAATACACAATGCCGGATCCCAATCAGGTGTTTGTGTTGCGATACAGCGTTTTTCATATTGCGCCGTATCGGTGGGCCATGTTCCGTCGGCCACGGCGGCAAAGGCACTGACCGGCAGGGAATCCCCCCGTCCTTCAATTATCGGCCCCGTGACACGCTGCAGCAATTCGGGGGCATCAGCCGGCACACCGGGCATACAATGCAAGGCCGAATCGGCCACCCCCGGTGTGATTTCATGCAGGTTTTCCAATGTCGCATCCACTGCCCGAATGTTGGCCGCCACCACATCATCGCCTTTACGCGCATACGTTTTGGAAATGGCGGCTTTGATTTTTTGAATCGCCTCCTCCCGCGGCAAAACACCGGAAATGGCAAAAAAGCAGGTTTGCATAATTGTATTAATGCGCCGTCCCATGCCCGTTTTGGCGGCCACGGCCGCCGCATCAATCGCAAACAGGCGCAATTTTTTATCAAGGATGGTTTGCTGCACCTCAACGGGTAACGATGCCCACACGTTTTCGGGGGCACACGGCGCGTTTAACAATAAAACCGCCCCCTGCCCCGCCACGCGCAGCACATCGCCTTTAAATAAAAACGGCATATGGTGACACGCGACAAAGTCCGCCTTTTCAATCAAATACGGCGCCCGAATCGGCTTTTTGGAAAAGCGCAAATGCGACGTCGTCATTCCACCCGATTTTTTGGAATCATACACAAAGTATGCCTGCCCATAATAATCACCGTCATCGGCAATAATTTTAATGGAATTTTTATTGGCGCCCACTGTGCCGTCCGACCCCAGGCCGATAAAAACACACCGACTGACATCCTTGTCTTCTATATGAAACGCCGAATCATAGGCTAATGATGTGCCCGTGACATCGTCTTCAATCCCCACCGTAAAATGGTTTTGCGTTTCGTTTTCCAACACGGCCCGCGCCATGGCCGGTGTAAATTCTTTGGATGACAAACCGTAACGTCCGCCCAACACCTTGGGCATTTTGGATAACGTTCCCGCCGCTGCGGCCTCACTTAACGCCGACACCACATCCAAATACAACGGCTCGCCGGCCGATCCGGCCTCTTTCGTGCGGTCAAGTACCGTCACATAGGCGGCCGTTTTCGGCAACGCCGCAATCAACGCTTCTTTGGGGAAGGGGCGATACAAATGCACACCGATAACCCCATATTGACCGCCTTGCGCATTTAAAACGCGAATCGTTTCTTGCATTGTTTCAACACATGACCCCATGGCAACCACCACGTGCGTTGCCTCCGGCGCCCCAAAATATTCCACCAAATGATAGGCACGCCCCGTCACCTCTTCAAACCGGCGCATGGCCTGCTCCACCAACGCCGGCGCAGCGCGGTAATAGGTATTGGCCGCCTCTTTTATTTGAAAAAACACATCCGGATTTTGGGCGGTGCCGCGCATAACCGGCGCATCCGGGGTCAAAGCATGTTGGGTTACCCGATCAATTGGCACATCGCGCATCAACAAGGTCAATTCTTCCGAATCCAATGCCGTGATTTTATTGATTTCATGTGACGTGCGAAACCCGTCAAAAAAGTGTAAAAACGGCAAGCGCGTCATAAACGTTGCCATTTGCGCGATGGCGGCTAAATCCTGGGCTTCCTGCACATTATGCGACGACAACAATGCAAACCCCGTTTGACGGCACGCCATCACGTCGGAATGATCACCAAAGATAGACAAGGCATTTCCCGCAACCGTCCGCGCCGCCACATGCATGACAAAGGGCGTCAATTCACCGGCAATTTTATACATATCGGGAATCATCAATAATAACCCTTGTGATGCGGTATAGGTTGTGGCAATTGTTCCGGCCTGCAATGCCCCATGCACGGCTCCAATCGCTCCCGCTTCGGATTGCATTTCAACAATATCGGGCACTTTGCCCCAAATATTGGGAATACCGGCCGCCGCCCATGTTTCCGACCATTCGGCCATTGGGGATGACGGTGTAATCGGATAAATAATTGAAACCTCGTTTAAACGATGCGCGACAAAGGCACAGGCCTCGTTCGCATCGGTCATTTTTTGTTTTTGTGCCATAAAGCATCCCTTTCTTAAAAAAAAGTTATTAAGAGCCTTTATACCCTCTTTCCGACAAAATGTCCAGTCCTGATAAAAAAATTTGACTTGTAAAACATATTATCATATGATAATTAGACATCCGCGTCACCACAGCCGAAGGGAACATTACCACCAACACAAATAACATTGCGACGAACACCACCGATATTGCAACAAATAAAACCAATATTGCAACCAATGCCGCTGACATCACGGCCATCAATGCCAAAATCGGGGGCGATGCTACCGGCACCAACATCACCGGTTCAACCATTAAAGAAAATTTGGAATCGTTGGATGCCTCAATCGGGGATCGCGCCGCTGTTACATCCTCAAACAGTGCAATAAATACCGCTATTCAAACCAGTGTTGCGACAGCTTTTACGGCAACAGGTAACGCAATCGGTGATGTTAATTTTTCGGGAACGAAATACGCCTCAGGCAGTGCCGATTTATCGTCGGCGATTCGTGCCCTTGATGCCAACATGAACCGTTTTGAGCAAGATTTGGATAAAATGGATAAAGAAATGCGTTCGGGCTTTGCTTCGGCCGCCGCCTTATCAGCATTGATTCCCAACACACATGTAGATCATGCTACCTCTATTTCACTGGGAACCGGTTTTTATCGGGATCAGGTCGGGGGCGCCATTGGTGTTTTCCATAACGTAAACGATAACGTATTATTAAATATGGGGGTGGCCTATGGCGGTGAAAACAGTCTGACCGGTCGCGCCGGCGTCACGTTTGGCTGGTAAAAGGTTAATCCTTTAACAAGGCGGGCCTGTCACCCGCCTTTTTTTATACCCCCTTATTTTAAAGGTGATAATTCATGCGCGGGGGCAAGTTCCTTAAACGCACCAAATACGGTTTTAACAGGCGGTCACGACTCATCAAATGGCCGACAAACCAAACTTCCAAAAACTCGGCTGTATGAATGCTGACTCGTTGTTTATCTTCAAGTGTCTTGGCATTTTCATAGGCTACACGAAAATCAGAAATGTGCTTGATAAACATCTGATGGCTTTTCATGTGTTCTTCCATATCGGGAAAGTCAATGCGTTCCATGATGTCTTCTTCATGGGCAAAATGATTACGCGCATAATCGTAACATTTTAAAAAAACTTTATCCATTGTTTTAAAATCGGCACTTGACGCTGCCGGTGCCGCTTTCATTACCGTTTTAAAAAAATCAACATGCTCTTCATCCAACGGCGGATAGTCCAGCCGCATTTCTTCATGCCATAAAGTTGGTGTCGCTTCCATAAAAAATCCCCCCTTTTTTTGCGTTATCCGCATCAAAGGGGGGAATAATGTTCGCGCAAACGACCGATTTTATCACACGTTAAATAAAAAGTGCACAACGTCGCCGTCTTGCATCACATACGCCTTACCCTCCTGACGCAGTTTTCCGTTTTCTCGCGCGCCGCTTTCACCGTTAAACCGCACATAGTCGTCAAAGGCGATTACTTCCGCACGGATAAAGCCTTTTTCAAAATCAGAGTGAATGACTCCCGCAGCACCGGGGGCTTTTGTGCCCCGCTTCATGGTCCACGCATGGGATTCTTTCGGCCCCGACGTGAAAAAGGTTTCCAACCCCAATAAATCATACCCTGCTTTAATAATGCGGTTTAAACCTGTTTCTGTCAAGCCCAAGGCCCCCAAAAATTCCGCTTGTTCGGCCGCATCGGTCAATTGGGCCACCTCGGCTTCAATCGCGGCCGAAATCACAACACTTTTGTTCCCTTGGGCTTGGGCTAATGCCGCCACCTGATCGGCATAGGCATTCCCCGTGGCCGCAGATGCCTCATCCACGTTGCAGACATACAAAACCGGTTTTGCCGTTAATAAGCACAATTGATCAAATAAGCGCACGGCTTCAACGTCATCGGGACGCGCCAAACGGGCGGGTTTTCCCTCTTGCAAGGCCGTCAGAGCCGGCTCCATAACGGCTAATACGGCCTTGGCCTCTTTATCACCGGCTTGGGCTTTTTTACGCATGGGGACAATGCGTTTTTCCAAACTTTCTAAATCCGCCAACATCAACTCGGTTTCCACTGTCGCCGCATCCCGCACGGGATCTACAGAGCCTTCCACATGCACAACATCCGTATCCTCAAAACACCGCAGCACATGGATAATCGCATCCACCTCACGGATATTGGCCAAAAACTGATTTCCCAACCCTTCCCCTTTTGAAGCACCTTTCACCAAACCGGCAATATCAACAAATTCCAGTTGCGTCGGCACCACCTTTTGCGCTGCATCTATTTTTTGTAAAACCGCTAACCGGTGATCCGGCACCGCCACACGGCCAACGTTCGGTTCAATCGTGCAAAACGGATAATTGGCCGCTTGGGCATTAACGGTTGATGTTAACGCATTAAACAGGGTTGATTTGCCCACGTTTGGCAACCCGACAATACCACAGTTAAATCCCATTTTATTTTCCTTTCCTACTTATCGCCGCTTCATTCAAAAACCGACCCGTATCACCCTTTAATAATAAATCCATATGTTGTGCCACAATATCTGTCACACTGTCAATCTCTGTCGCCTCGGCCGCTGAAAACGGGGATAAGACATAATCCGCAACCTTACTTTTATCATCGGGACGCCCGATGCCGATTCGCACACGCATATAATTGTTGCCGATATGGGCATCAATGCTTTTTAAACCGTTATGACCGCCGGCTCCCCCTCCCGTTTTCACACGCAACGCACCGGGCATCAAATCTAAATCATCATGAATGACAATTATGTCTTTGGGCGCGATTTTAAAAAACGAACAGGTCGCCAATACACTTTCGCCCGACAGGTTCATAAACGTTTCGGGCTTTAAGACCAGTATTTTTTCCCCCGCAACAGTGCCTTCACTCACTTGCCCTTTAAATCGGGACCGAAATGGCGATAAACAATAACGGCGGACAAGGGTGTCCGCCGCCATAAAACCGACATTGTGGCGGGTGTGCGCATAGGATGCGCCCGGGTTACCCAGCCCCACCACCAATTTCATTGTGTTTTTTATGCCTTTTTCTCGGCTTCAGCCGCCGGTGCCGCTGCCGCTGCTGGTGCCGGTGCCGCTGCTGCCGACTCTTCGTCTTGAGCCACCGACACGATTGTTGCAACCGTAAAGTCTTCATCGGCCGTCAAAGACACACCCTCGGGCAACTGAATCGCAAACGCGGTCAACGAATCCCCGATATTGGCATTGGCCAAATCAATAGTAAAGTGTTCCGGAATCTGATCGGCCTTACACTTTACCTCAACCGTTCTGTGCACAACGTTCAATACGCCGCCCATTTTCAAACCCGGTGCCACGGCTTCATTTTCAAAACGAAGCGGAATATCCATCGTCAATACCGCATTTTTCGAAATACGTAAAAAGTCGGCATGAATCGGCCGATTTGAAACGGGATGTTTTTGAATATCCTGACACAATACTTGATACGACGCTCCGTCCACCAAAATTTCATAACGACGTGTCCATAACCCCGCTTTGCTCATTTCGGCAACCAACACTTTTTCGGGCATCGCGATCATGACCGGTTCTTTTTTATCCCCGTAAATCACAGCAGGAATCAGACCTTCTCTTCTATGTGCCCGAGAGGCCCCCTTACCCGCTTTTTCACGTTTCGTCGCATTTATTTGAATCGCTTTCATTGTTTTATCCTTTATGAAAAATAAAATTGACCAAGGGCCGACCTCCAGGGGTGAACCGACCCTTGCCCCTTTCAAAAAAACGAAAGGTGCCTTTTTATACACGTTTTTGTCGTTAAAATCAAGTATTTTTTTTATCAATTTGTCAGACTTGTAAAAAAAAGGACTCATCCCTCTGGGCCCTCGGGCCAAACTTAAAGGGTGACGGTAGAGAGGAGTCCCGGACACTGACTCAACCTCAATCGTCATGCTTGCGAAAGCGAGCATCCAGGAACACTAATACCGCTTTTTAGGGACGAGGGGCGTCCCCGCCCGTGAAAAAACCCACCACCCGCAACACCCCTCCGGCGGTCATCCTTGCGAACGCGAGGATCCAGGATAAACATATTCCGCTTTTACCAACCCTTGACACATCGCATAAATAAGGACTCTTTGCCCTGGATGCCCGATCAGGTCGGGCATGACGGGAGGGGGGCGTCATGCTTGCGAAAGCGAGCATCCAGGAAAAACAATTCCGCTTTTTAGGGGCGTCAACACATCGCATAAATAAGGACTCTTTGCCCTGGACCCTCGGGCCAAGCTTAGAGGGTGACATCGTGGGGGCACCACCATTCGTGACAAGTTGTCCCGGACACTGACTCAACCTCAATCGTCATGCTTGCGAAAGCGAGCATCCAGGAAAAACAATTCCGCTTTTTGGGGACATTAACACCTCGCCAAAATAAGGAATCATTGCCCTGGACCCTCGGGCCAAGCTTAGAGGGTGACGGTAGAGAGGAGTCCCGGACACTGACACACCCCCGATGGTCATCCTTGCGTATGCGAGGATCCAGGAAAACTAATTCCGCTTTTATTACCCTTGACGCCCCGCTAAAATAAGGACTCTTTGCCCTGGACCCTCGGGCCAAGCCCAAGGGTGACGACAGAGGGAGAACCACCGTTCGCGACAAGTTGTCCCGGACGGCAACACACCCCCGGTCGTCATGCTTGCGAAAGCGAGCATCCAGGAAAAACAATTCCGCTTTTTAGGGGCGTCAACACATCGCATAAATAAGGACTCTTTGCCCTGGACCCTCGGGCCAAGCTTAGAGGGTGACATCGTGGGGGCACCACCATTCGTGACAAGTTGTCCCGGACGCTGACTCAACCCCAATCGTCATCCTTAAGAAAGCGAGCATCCAGTGGGCATGAATACCGCTTTCCCGCCCCCTTAACACGCCCTCAAAGGAATCCTGTCAACAACAAGGGATATCCCTACTTACTGTCCAGATACCAAATACCGTCCGACCGTTTTGTAAAACTTTCTTCGCCCCACTTATCCCATTTAACCGTCAGCTTTTCGGTATTCTTTACCCGCACACTGCCGCATTCATACGGAATTCTCGCCCGACAAAACCGGTTATTTTCCTTAAAAACAAACCAATCCCGCCATAGTTTATGATAAACAATGTTTTCCCCTTTGGGACAAGTGGCATCTACCTTTTCTTTAAACTTACTCTGATTTAAAATGTTTTTTTCTTTATTGGCCTTCACCATTTTTTCATACGTTATGCATGCATTATCATTTGAACGAAAATCAGGCCCCAAAAAATCTTCAAAAACCTCATTTTTAAACTTCATCACATTGACGTCTTGTGACACATAGTAATCTTGCGGATTTTCATAATGCCACCGATAATGCAATAACACTTCGGGCATGTTGCCGATTATTCCGCCGGCTTCAAAAATATCCATCCAAAAACGACGATCTTCGGCCGATTTAAAATCATAATTATATCGGATACGATGTTGTTCCAAAAAGGCCCGCCGAATCATCGCCGATGGATGTGAAATAGCCGCATTCCCCATATATAAATCAATTTTGATGATATCGGGGTCCGTTTCACGCTGAAACGGATAGGGTTCATCAGACCCGACCGGCGATACCCAACTGCCCGTGACGGTTATTTCGGGATGCGCTTCCATAAAGGCAACCTGGCGTTCCAACCGATTCGGATAAGAGATATCATCATCGTCCATACGGGCAATATATTTTCCTTTTGCCCTATCTAACCCTGCGTTTAAGGAATAAATAAGCCCCTGATTGGACGGATTTTGAATCACTTTAATACGGGAATCATAGCGTTTATACCGCTCTAAAACAGTGGTTGTTTTCAAATCATCGGGGGAATCATTAATAATAATCAATTCAAAATGCGGATATGTTTGATTCAAAATAGATTCAATAGCACGAACCAACAACTGTGGCCGTTGATACGTTGACATTACCACGGATACCAGCGGGTGCCTTTCGTGATAGAAATAGGTCAACGCCCCCCCCGTTATTAAAACCAACAATCCCATGCCCCAAATCAAAAAACGCCGCATAATTTGCTCCGACTCCTAAAAAAAAATTAAACCGTCGGCGCCGAAAAAAAGACGCCGGCTTGCACCGGAACAAACGGCGCATCTGCCGCACAAACCGGTTGAATATCGGTCACTTTGCCAAATCGGGGACCTTTACGAACCGCGGCCAAGAACGCCTCCATAGCCTCTTTTTCCCCTTCGGCATAAATTTCAACACGACCGTCAATACGGTTTCTGACCCATCCTGTTACACCGGCCTCTTCCGCCGCACGCCTTGTAAAGGCCCGAAAACCGACACCCTGCACCCGTCCCGATACCTTTAAATGCGCAATCATTTTTTCTTTAACACCTGGGACAATGAATCAAACAATTGTTGTTTCAATTGGTCTTTGGGACTCATCGGTTTCGGCTGAACGACAGCAACCGTCGGCTGTGCCGGTTGTTCAACCGGTCTGGCCGTTTCTTCATTATCGGCACGCAACACCATCCGCCGGCCCAAAGCCGCCTCGCATAACGCATACGGAACAACACGGTTTGTGTTTTGTGCATCAGATACCGCACCGCCTTTACCCATTTGTTTATCCAACAGTTTTGCCGCAACATTCTGGGCGGCTGCAACGGCCGTATTTTGAATACTTTGGCGGGTATTGATTTTTAAATTATCAAACGCCCCTTCCACAACCAAATTTTGCGTCAACTCTAACGCTTGGTTTACTTTAGGATTGGCCCGCCCCAATGACGGTGTCATAGAGACAGACAAGGTTTCATCTTTCAAATTAACCAGACCGCTTATCACAAAATTCACAGATGACGTTTCAACGGCAATGTTCTTCTTTAAATCCGCCACCCCGTTTTTAAACGTCATATTCACCGCCCCGCAAATCAATTTATTTTCCACATCCGCTTCAGAATAGGAAAAATTATTTTGCTCTTTTCCCGGGAACAAATCGGTTGCCTTTAACAGCTGGGTAAAATTCCGGCTGGTAATATCGGCGGTTGATACTTCGGCCGTGATACGCCCGTTCAATCCCGCCGCTAATTGACGCACGGATTGACCGGCTGACGACAAATCAATTGTTGCATTGATTTTACCGCCTTTTAAATACGACGACATGGCTTTTATTGCATCTAAATTTAAGGTGTTAGCCCTTAAATCGGCCTTAAGGGTAGCCGGCGTCACCCCGGCATTTACCTGCACCGATCCGGTTATTTGTCCGTTCATCATGGCAACCGTTAACGGTTTAACCGTCATTACCCCTTTATCCAACGACAACATGGCTTTAACCGCGGCGTAACTGCCCATATCTGAGGGTAACCGCACATGTGCCAAATCAAAATTCATTTTTCCATTTACTTTTTTCAAGACCGAAAAATCAATTTTTTGATCCGAAAACAAACTACCTTTCGGGGCATTTGTTTTTGGCGTTGCCGCCCAATCGGCATCTGTCAACCCCTCGTCAAAAATAAGGTCATTCAGGTCAAAATACTCCGAAACGGCACTGCCGTCAATTTTCGGGATTGCTTGTAACTGAATGCCCGCCTGAACGACAACATCCGTTTTACCGGCCGTCAAGGCTGCTGAAGAAAGTGTTATATTTGCACCATCGCCCGATGCATCCCATGAAAGTGACAGGGGTTTTAATCCGATTTGACGCGCCACAGAACCGTCTTTTAACGCAACATCCCCTTTCACCGACCAGGTCAATGCGCCGGTCAGATTTTTGAACGCGCCCGATCCGCTTTGTGTGATTTGGCCGTCCGCCAACGAAACAGACATTCTGGGAACCATCAGTTGTTTCAAATCCCCTTGGACAAGGAAGCTTGTCTGCCATGCCCCGCCCAAAAAGGCCGGTATAACCACCTTTTCACCGGTGGCCGTGATTGTTTTATTTAAATCGGCTCCTTGCGCCGTCACGTCAAAGACAAGGTTTGAAAACGTCTTAATATCACCGATGCGCCCTGATACCTTTATTTCGGCATCCATCGCTTTAATGACCAAATTAAACAAATAATCGGGCTTTTGCAAAACCAAATCCATCACATTGTTTAACACACCGGACACATCGGCCGCATAATTTTGGTAAAAAAAGCGTCCCGAAAAAACTTTCAACTGCTGCATGGAAAAATCCGTTACAGACATTTTTTGTTCTGCTGTCCCTTTGACATAGGAAACCTGCAACCGGGCAATTTTTAATGTGCCGATATTTAAGGTTTCCAAATAATTAACACCGGTCGCTGCGGCCGTATCGGCCGTTTTCACGGCAGACGCCGGCCGTGACGCGGCAAATGTCCAATTGTTTTGACCGTCCTTTTCCTGTAAATGAACGCTTGTCGCCCCCAAATAAAAATCCATGAAATCAATTTTGCGCTCTTTAATCAACGCCGGCAAAGATAAAGTTGCTTCCATTTCCTCAATTTGCACAAACGGTTCTTCCCCGAATCCGGGGGCATTGCCGACTTTTACCCCTTTTAACTTGACGGTCGGGATAATGGAAATTTTCAACGATGCTTCCTGAATTTCAACAGGCCGCCCCAGTGCCGCACTGGCCCGGCTGGTGATCATTCCCCGATACCGGTTTAAATCAAACGTTGCCAAAAAAATGCCGATTCCGATCAGGCACAAAATCAAAAACAAGAACAAATATTTAAAGAACTTCCTCAAAAACCAAGACATGTTCAACACTCCTTTGTGAAAAAATCATGAGGATCGCCGGCTTTCCCCTCATCAAACCCGAAAAAATCAAATGTTTCGCGCATGTGCGGTGGCAACGGCGCTTCAACTTCCAACGTTCCTTTATTCGGATGCGGCACAGATAAAAAACGGGCATGCAAGTGCATCTTCGCCTGTCCATCCGGCAGAATATTTTCCTGATCCGAATCATATTTATAATCGCCTAAAATCGGGGTGTTTAAAACCCGGCAATGAACCCGTAATTGATGCGTGCGACCGGTCAAGGGCGAAAGTTCTAACCAACTGACCTTTTTCCCCAAGCTGTCCGCCGTGCGATACAATGTGACGGCGCGGCGTCCTTGTTCAAAATCAACGCCCATTTGTTCCCCTCCGCCGGGACCGGGCACCTTGGACAGCGGAGCATCAATCCGCCCGGCGGCCGGTTTCGGACGACCGACAACAACGGCCCAATACACTTTGTGCGCCGTCCGCGTGGCAAACGCTTTGGTCAATTTGGCCGCGGCCGCGGCTGTTCGGGCCACAACCAACACACCGGATGTTTCTTTATCCAACCGGTGCACCAACCGCGGTCTTTCGTCTGATTCAAATCGCAGGGCCTCTAACATCCCGTCAATATGACGGGCTGTCTTACTGCCGCCCTGCACCGCCAATCCGGCCGGTTTATTTAAAACAATCAACTCATTATCTTGATAAATGACCAACGATCGGATAAAGGCGGCATCGGCCGGGGAAACAGCCTGTTTATTTCCGGCGGGGAGCGATACCTCAAGCGGCGGAACACGAATTTCATCACCGGCACTTAACCGTTGATTGGCCGATGCTTTTAACCGATTCACCCGAATATTTTTGGCCCGCAGCAATCGCTGTAACATACCGTTTTTCAACGTGGGATAATGCCGGCCGAACCAGCGATCCAACCGAATACCGTCATCTTTTGGTGCTACAACAACAAACTGAACCTGCGTCATGTTCCCCTTACCTTTTTTCTTTATTTAACTTAATTTTTTTCAAAAAATCAAGCTTGTTTTTATTCTTTTTTCTGTTTTTTGCGCCGCAGGTCATTCCAATACGCCAAACGGCGTTTGATTTCACGTTCAAACCCCCGTTCGGGCGGGTCATAAAACGTTATGCGTTTCATTTCATCGGGAAAATAATTTTGCCCCGAAAACCCGTCTTTTGTATCAGGGTCATACACATATCCCGCATGATATCCCAAGTCTTTCATCAACCGGGTCGGGGCATTTAAAATATGCTTGGGCGGCATTAAAGAATCCGTCTGTCGGGCGGTTTCAAGGGCTTTATTCCATGCCTTATAAATACCGACGGATTTCGGGGCCGTCGCCAAATAAACAACCAAACCGGCAACCGCCAAATCCCCCTCGGGATGTCCCAACCGCTCAAAGGCCTGCCATGCGGCCTGCGCTTGCACCAAAGCACCGGGGTCGGCCAACCCCACATCCTCACTGGCAATACGCGTCAACCGCCGTAACAGATATTTCATATCTTCACCCGCCGCAACCATCCGCGCAAACCAATAAAGCGCCGCATCCGGATCCGACCCGCGCACAGACTTGTGCACCGCGGAAATCAAATTGTAATGCTCTTCCCGGTCTTTATCATAATTTGGCAACCGTTTTTGCAACAGGTTTTCCAACGCGGCTTTATCCAAAATTTCATGCGGTTCGGCATAGGAAAAGACCGCCTCCAGCAAATTAATAAAATAGCGTCCGTCCCCGTCGGCCAAATTTTTTAAATACGCCCGCCCCACGTCATCCAGCGGCAACGCGTGTCCGACGGTTTCCTCCGCCCGGGTCACCAACCGATCCAACGCGTCAGAATCCAACCGATTTAATACAAAAACTTTGCATCGCGATAATAACGCCCCGTTCAATTCAAACGACGGATTTTCGGTCGTTGCCCCAACCAAAATGACGGTGCCGTCTTCAACATAGGGTAAAAACCCGTCCTGCTGTGACCGATTAAACCGGTGAATTTCATCCACAAATAACAAGGTGCCGCGCCCCATTTTACGGCGACTTTGCGCCTCGGCAAACACTTTCCTTAACTCCGACACGCCGGAAAAGACCGCCGAAAGCGCTTCAAAATGCAATTGGGTCTGATCGGCCAAAATGCGGGCAATGGTCGTTTTCCCAACGCCCGGAGGCCCCCACAAAATAAACGAACTTAACCGCCCCGACCGAATCATGCGCGTCAAGGGGCCTTTGTCATCCAGCAAATGCGCCTGCCCCACCACATCCTCAAGTCGGGTGGGACGCATCCGATCTGCCAACGGTTTGTCCGTTTTTAAAGAAAACAATGTATCCATGCGGTTTTTATAGCAAAAATCCCCCCGAATTTCAAGGGGGGATTTTGACACATGCACCAAATTAAAACCTCCTCGCACAGGGTTTTAATGGCATTACCCCGCCCCGAAAGAGCCATAAATATTTTTTATAACTTCGTTTTTTGACGCCCCCCCCCTGCTTTAAAAATTAACCACATTTAAAAACAAATGGCAATATGCCCCGTCCGATAAGAGCACGCGCATTTTGATTGGCACACCGCCACGCCGTCCCTTAATCTCCGACGCGGCCGACGCGGCACAAAGCGTAGTTGGTGTCGCTGCGACCGTCGCTGTCCACGGCACCATTGCGCAGACCGACGTAGTAAGCGTAACACGCAGAATACGAATCGCTTGTCCAATAATAATTACTCTTACCAAAGGCAGTTTGAAACTCTATCATCGCATCTGACTTGGTTTGAGAGGAACTTTTGCTATTCCCTGCAACCGCGTTGCAATACCCCCAACTCCGAGATAATATATCTGCTTCATCCGCACAACCAAAATCAGCAACCGTAGCCATACGTCCAATCGCCTCACAATAGTTCTGTGCACTCCACCAGTTCATTGGGCTGCTGGATTTTTGGTATCTCCCAACGTCGGTAACCGTTACTGGTGTGCCCGAGGCGCTTTCACACGTGCCGTAGGGCGGCGCTTCCCTGCAGGAACTTTCAAATCCACCGATATTAAAATCCAACTTGCAATATTTCCCACTACCTATACCACAATCACTGTTCGTTTCGCACGGCGTTACACACATCCCCTGACCCTCGTGATATACTTGAGGAGGAACGCATCCTTCCTCTCCCGTCGTGGTTTTTTCATAAGATGCATCCTCATACGAATCGCCTGTTGCCTCGTAAGCATTCTCCCCTAAATCCGCCGCATACACAAACACGGTTTCGGGTG
>CALXVS010000034.1 GCA_944392145.1 uncultured Alphaproteobacteria bacterium
AAAGGAACCTTTTTGTAACACTTTTAACACGTTGTTTTTATGGGGGAATGGGGGATGTTGTCACATCCCCAAAATAAGGACTCTTTGCCATAGATATCCCCGGGTAGAACCCGGGGATATCTATGATAAACATATTCCGCTTTTCCTACTCTTGACGCCCCGCTAAAATAAGGAATCTTTGCCCTGGACCCTCGGGCCAAGCCCAAGGGTGACGACAGAGGGGGGAACCACCGTTCGTGACAAGTTGTCCCGGACACTGACGCATCCCCGATGGTCATCCTTGCGAAAGCGAGGATCCAGGATAAACATATTCCGCTTTTCCTACCCTTGACACCCCACCAAAATAAGGAATCTTTGCCCTGGATGCCCGATCGGGGTCGGGCATGACGACAGAGGAGCGTCCCCGCCCGTAAAAAAAAACCACCACCTGCAACGCCTCTCCGGCGGTCATCCTTGCGAACGCTTTGGAGCCAGGATAAACAATGCCGCTTTTATTGGTACCTTATATAATAAGGAATCATCACCCTGGATGCCCACAGGCACACAGACAAATAATAAAAATATTATCCTTTTAAAAATGACAAAAAAACGGGTTTAAGGCGTTGCCACAAAACCTCTTGTTTCGCTAAATCAGGCGCCGATTCGGTTTCAAGTGTTACTACGGGTATTTTACGTTCAACACCGGCCCATGTACCAAATGATCCGGGAGTTTCATACCCAACATTTTGCACAAACCGATAACCGCTTAAAGCAGCAATTTCGCGCGCCCAATCTTCGGCTGGACCATCATAATCAACAACCTTTAAATCCGAATGCAGGGATAAAATTCGGTCAGGACAAAACGATTCAATCACACGCATCATAAATCGGGTTTCAATTTCTGATCCCGGGCTACCGCTTAAAGCCACACCCGTATGCGGGTTAAAACTTTTATCGGCAAAATTATGTGTCGGGTAATTTCGGTTTAAATCAACTTTATGTGCATTTTCGCGCGTCTTTTGTTTTAAACCGTCCGGATTTAAACAAGGGACAATACCTATACAATCAGGCGAATCGGATAATTTTTCTTTAAAACAAGTCACAAACCGTTCCAATAAAAATACCCCCTCGGGTTCATCACCATGAAATCCGCCAATCAATAACAGACGTTTTTTTCCCTTGCCCAAAGGTGTTCTAAAAAAAGAAATTCTTTCCCCTAATACAGTTTGATCTGATATGACTTCTTCTAACATGTTCTTATTCGCTCACGTAACCGATCAGATAACCGAACAACCACTTTTCGGTTACCATTTCCCATGATTTTTTGCGCCAATTGTTTTTGAATAACACGAATCGGCGCATACCCGATACCAACGGGTGAAAAATAATCATGCGCCGGGGTCACCTGATCCAAATCAAATGTTTTGGCCACCTCTTGAATACCTAATCGTTCATAAAACTGAATGGCATACTGATTATTTTGATTGTATTCAACAATCAAATCCGTGTACTTTTGCGCAACAAACGGTAAAACCCGATCCAACAGCAAGCTTCCGATCCCTTTTTTTTGTATATCAGGATGTAAATAGATTTGATTTAAAATCGTTGTCTTGTCTGTCAACGGCGTCCCTTTTTGAAAGTAAGCCGAGCGTGTCCAAGTAACCATAACACCCCCTTGAATCGTTTTGCTTTGTTCCCCGTAATATCCGCCGCCATTCGCCTGTTTATATGCCACAGGAATGGGGGAAAAACGCACAAAACCTACGGCTTTATTCAAATGGGATAAAACAAAAACATCCGATTCTTTACCTATCAACATACCTTTGACTTTTTTCCTGAAATAATCGGGGGTATAAAAACGCATTTCGTCCGGGGTTTTATACGTTTCCGACAATAATCTGTATGAAGCGCAATAACTTAAAGATAATTCTTCCACCTGATGCGAGTTTAACAAATCAATTTGAAATGACATCTTTTTTCCTCATTCAAAATATCGGTCTTTCCGCTTGTTAAACGGAACAAAAGGTACCACTGATTCATGCGTGGAAAGAATTTTCGCTGACCGATTGGGCTGAACCACCTGTTCACGATAACTTTTCTGAATCCACCGATATCTGCGGGCATATTCCTGACAACGCATCATACGCTCCCGCTCCCGTTGAATACGTGACAATTCCAGCTGTTGCTTATTCACCAAAGCATCCTTTCTTTCCCGATAAAACACATAAACACCAAAAGAAATACCCGATACCGCCCCAACCACACCCCAGGCAAGCATAGCCGTACCGCCCGGCGCGAAAACCAATCCCGTCAATGCGACCATCATAGCGGTAAATAGTATCGTATAAACCTTTTTTTTTGAATTCATCAAAGCCTCTTAAAAGCCATTATACACACTTTTCAAATTTTGTCAATTTATTCCCGTGTTCGTTGGTTAAGTAAACAACCAACATAATGAGCAGACTGTTTTGTAAGATAACGCCGCATATATAAAGTGCTTAATACTCGCCGCATATCAACGGGAATAAATATCCATGCTTTTTTCTTGATATCGGTTGGAATGCCGAATCGCGCTTCGGCCAAACCACCGGCCATACACGCTAATGTATCACTATCCCCCCCTAATGAAACGGCATTTCTTAAGGCATCTTCAAACGAATTAGCATGTAACGCACACAAAATAGCTTCCGGCACCGACTTTGGGCAAGTATAATAAAATTTATTATAAAGCGGCCGAATTTCGTCCGGCGTTCGCTCCATATTATATCCATATCGTTTTTGAATACTTTTTAAAATAGCCTGAGGCGCCCGTTTTTCAAAACAACCGTGCAATGCATCCAAATAGGCGTGAACGGCGCGATAACTTTCGGGATGGTCATGTGATAAAGCCGTTATTTTATCGGCCAAAGCAAAAGCCTCCTTTTTTTGGGGGTATAAAAAACCGACCGGTGCAATTTTCATAACCGCACCGTTTCCTTTGGAATGACCCGGCGTGTTTTTATCCTGTTGCGTTAGCCATGCTGTAAAAGACTTTGAAAAACCGGTAATCGGCAAATATTTCTTACCCCACTTGCGTAATGTGTCGGCAACATCTTTTTGTGCGGCAAGCGCTTCTGCCACAGCACAAACACAAACAGAATCATCCGTCACGCGCGATGACGGAGAAAACAAAGGAAACCGTTTTGTTTTGATGTTATCAAACTCATAAACGGAACCGACAATATCACCGATGACACATCCCAACACATCTTTCTCCTCTCAATTTAACAATACATACAAACACAACGAAAATCAAGTTTTTTATACAAAACAACTTTCGTCAGCCTTTCTCTTGATTTTAATTTATTTTATAACATATGAACTCTGTTTAAAGGTAAAAAAGGAGAACATCATGGCACAAAAAAAATCCATAACAAGAAAACAAACGAACAAAACCCCAAAAACCACTTTACCAACCCCCGAAACCATCAGACGGGAAATAGACGATATTTATGAACGCCACTTAAAAGACAAATATACGCTTTCATCAAAAGAATCAAATGATATGGACATTTTAGAACCCGATATTGAAGTAACCGAAGATGCTGACTCAGTTTATGTTAAAGCCGAATTACCCGGCATAGAAGCAAAAGATATTGATATCAGTCTGTCAACAGACGGTTATTTGATTATTGCCGGAGAAAAGCGCCGTGTTAATCAGCATAATGAAAAAGGATGCTGGTTTTCGGAATGTTCCTATGGTTCCGTCAACAGGACAATCCCGCTGCCACGCGAAATCAACCCAGAAAACGTTTCGGCTGAATTCAAAAATGGCGTTTTAGCATTAAAAATTCAAAAACGCGAAGAGGCCAAAGAAAAAATAAAAAAAATAAAATTAAAATCGGAAAACTATTGACAATACCACTTTTTTTCTTTAAGATATCTCTGTTTTAAATAAAGGAGACTTTTATGAAAAAATACATCGTTTTGTCGGTTATCACCGTGTTGGTTTTAGCGGGCGGTTATATAGCGTTAAAGGCGCCCTGTCCCTTTTCTCAAGGAACTCAGGAAACTTCTACTCTGCCCGATCTTCCGAAATCAGCACAATTTAAACATCCGAAATGGACCGACACCATGATTTTTGATTCAGCGACACGGGCACATCGTTCTTCCCGGGTCAACGAAACGGCAAAAATCATTAAACGAACGGAAAACGAGCTTGTTTTATCTTGGGATAATTGGGGAATTGAAACGTTTAAACGCCTGCCAAACGGTTCCTATACGTTGGCTGACTAGCTCTTTTTAAAACACCTAAAAAGGATCGCTTTTCCCGATAAACGGATAAGCGGTTCTTTTTTTTACGCTTCCCTTGACTTTCAATAAAAATTTTGTTAAAATGAATGCTCATTTTTTATTTTTTAAAGGAGAAATCTATGCCCGCAACCTCAATGGATCAATTGGTGTCTTTATGCAAAAGACGCGGTTTTATTTTTCAAAGTGCCGACATCTATGGTGGCCTGCAGGGGGTATATGATTTTGGGCCCTTGGGCGTTGAATTAAAAAATAACCTAAAGGCGGCCTGGTGGCGCGCAATGGTTTACGAACGCGATGACATTGAAGGGTTAGATGCCGCCATCCTGACTCATCGCAAGGTCTTACAATACAGTGGACATGAAGCTACGTTTACCGATCCGTTAACAGATTGTAAAAAGTGCAAAAACCGCTTTCGTGCCGACCATATCAAAGATGGCAAATGTCCCGAGTGCGGCTCAACCGATTTAACGGAGCCGCGACAATTTAATCTGATGTTCAAAACAACTGTCGGACCGGTGGAGGGAGGCGATAATTTCGCCTATCTGCGTCCCGAAACGGCACAAGCCATTTTCACACAATTTAAAAACGTGATTGATGCCACCGCCCGCAAAGCCCCATTCGGCATTGCCCAAATCGGCAAATCATTCCGCAACGAAATTACACCACGTAATTTTATTTTCCGCGTGCGTGAATTTGAACAAATGGAACTGGAATTTTTCGTCAAACCCGGCACAGATATGGAGTGGCTGGAAAGCTGGAAAGAAAACCGCTTGAATTGGTGGGTGGAACAAGGGTTAAACCGTGATAAAATCAATGTTCATAAAATCGCACCCGCCGACTTGGCGCATTATTCCAAAGCAACATACGATTTGGAATACGAATTTCCACACGGATTGGAAGAGTTAGAGGGTATTGCCGATCGGACAGATTATGATTTGGGCAATCACACACGCTACCAAAAAGATTTAAATATTTCGGCGCATGTGCATGATAATAAAGACAGCTCGGCAAAATTAGCCTTATTTGATGATGAAACAAAAAAATGGTATGTGCCATTTGTTGTAGAACCGTCGGCCGGTGTTGAACGCGGCGTATTGGCCGTTTTGACCGAAGCCTATACCGAGGAACCCCTTCCCAACGGTGAAACACGAACAGTGTTAAAATTAAAAAAACATTTAGCGCCGGTCAAAGTTGCGGTAATCCCACTAAAACGTAACAATCCGGAAATTATGAAGATGGCACACGAAATCAAAGCGACTTTGCTTAAAACCGGTATCGGTCGCGTGATGTTAGAAGATTCGGGTAACATTGGCAAGGCCTATCGCCGGCACGATGAAATCGGCACGCCGGTTTGTGTGACGATTGATTTTGACAGCATTGAAAAACAACCCGCCAGTGTCACCATCCGCAACCGCGATACTATGGCGCAAGAACGTGTCAATGTCGCGGATTTACCGGCCTATTTAAAAAGCTTTTTTTTGGAAAAATAAAAAGTAATACTCTTAACTTTCATGGAAACTCTAAAAGTCTGATCGGCTTTTAGGGTTTCTTTCTTTTCAACAACCTTTGGATTTTTTTCTTGCCTTTTGGATCAGTTCAGGTATAAAATGCTCTGTAAAAAAAATGGAGTTTAATATGGCAATACAAATTTTTTCAGCCGCGTTACTGGGATATTTCATGGGATCCATTCCTTATGGTTTGGTTATCACTCAATTGGCGGGATTGGGTGATATCCGAAAAATCGGTTCGGGAAATATCGGAGCTACAAACGTTTTAAGAACCGGACGTAAAGATTTGGCGTTACTAACATTGATTTTGGATGTGGGTAAGGCTGCTTTTGCCGCCCTGATATGTCGCTGGCTGTTTGATTCCGATGCCGCCGGGTTGATTGCCGGATTTACGGCCGTCATCGGTCATAATTATCCCGTCTGGCTGCGGTTTAAAGGGGGCAAAGGGGTTGCCTCTACTTTAGGTATGATGTTGGCAACAGCACCGGCGGTCGGTGTAATAACTGCCCTTATTTGGTTAAGCATGGCCTTTGCATTCAGGTATTCATCACTGGCCGCATTAACTGCTTTGTCCGTTTCCCCGGTGGTTGCCCTTTATTTCCATTATCCTCAAGCAGCAACATGTTTTGCGTTATTGGCCCTTTTATCTGTTTGGCGGCACCGTCAAAATATTGTGCGTCTTTATCGGGGTGAAGAGTCTAAAATTAAATTTAAAAGGACACATTAATGGCCGATACCGCAACAATTAAAAGTTGGCTGCGCCTGCTGCTTTGTGAACATGTCGGACCGGTCGCTTTTGCCATTTTACTGGCACGATTCAAAACGGCAGAGGAAGCACTGCGGCATTTGCCCGAATGCGCCCGTAACGGCGGTTTGAAAAAAGAAGTACACCTTGCGACACAAAAGCAAGCGGATGAACAACTTTCTTTGGCCGAAAAGGCAGGCGCGCGCATTCTTTTATCCATAGATCCCGATTACCCCCACTTATTAAAACAAATAGATGCGGCACCGCCGATTTTATTCACACGGGGGAATATTGCCCTGCTCAACAAAAAATCATTGGCTGTCGTCGGCACCCGAAACGCCTCATTGAACGGTCGGAATTTAGCTAAAAAATTGGCCTTTGATTTGGCAAAAAGCGGTTTAAACATTGTTTCGGGCATGGCACGCGGCATTGATGCGGCCGCCCATATAGGTGCGCTGGCGGCCGGCGGCGCAACAACTGCCGTTTTGGGAACCGCGGTTGACGAAATTTATCCTTTTGAAAACAAAGAACTCTATCAAAATTTATGCCAAAATGGTTGCGTGGTTTCCGAATTTCCCTTTAAAACGCCCTTGGCACCGGGTAACTTTCCGCGGCGCAATCGCATTATTTCGGGATTATCTGTCGGCACTTTGGTCATTGAGGCACAGGCCCGTTCGGGTTCTTTGATTACCGCTCAAAAAGCGTTGCATCAAAATCGCGACGTTTTTGCCGTTCCGGGATCACCCGTTGACCCGCGCAGCGAAGGACCCAACTTGTTGTTGAAACAAGGTGCCATTTTGGTACGTCATGCGCAAGATGTGTTGGATGAACTGACGGAACCGATTACAGCGCAAGACATTTTAACTGAACAAATAAACGATTTTGACCCGATAAGCGATTCGGATTTGGATGATATCCGCCGACTTGTTTATGAAAATTTAAATTCGGATCCGGTTTTTATTGACGATTTGGCGCGTGCCTGCAACTTGCCGGCGGCAGCGGTCAATATTATTTTAGTTGAATTAGAACTGGCCGGGCGTTTGAAACGCAGTGCCGGTAGTAAAGTCGCATTAACCCTTTAACACATAAGGAATAAAAACAACATGAAACTTGTGATTGTTGAATCCCCCTCAAAAGCCAAAACGATCAATAAATACTTGGGTCGTGATTTTCAAGTAATGGCCAGTTTCGGGCATGTGCGCGATTTGTCCGTTAAATCGGACTCTGTCCGGCCGGCAGATGATTTTGCCATGGATTGGGAAGTTCAAAAGCGCGGTGAAAAAACGTTACGCGACATTATCCGTGCTTTGGATAAAGCCGACGCTCTTTATTTGGCATCGGACCCTGACCGTGAGGGAGAGGCCATTGCCTGGCACGTGATCCAGGAATTAAAACGCAGGAAAAAACTAAAGAAAGATTTTCCCGTTTATCGTGTGGTCTTTCATGAAATCACAAAAAATGCTATTTTAAAAGCGATTCAAGAGCCCCGCCAAATTGATATGCAATTGGTTGATGCATATTTGGCCCGGCGGGCGCTGGATTATTTAGTCGGTTTTTCCATCTCACCTTTACTATGGCGTAAATTACCCGGCGCCAAATCGGCGGGACGCGTTCAATCCGTAGCACTGCGCTTGGTTTGTGAACGTGAAGATGAAATCGCCGCTTTTAAATCTCAAGAATATTGGACCATTGATGCCGATTTAAAAACGCCGCGTGCGGATGAATTCACGGCACGATTGACGCATGTTGACGGTAAGAAACTGGGCAAATTTGATTTAATGAATCAAAGTGCTGCCGATATCTTAAAACAACGTATTGAAAGTGCTTCTTTTATTGTCGGCACCCTTGAAAAAAAACAAGCCAAACGCAACCCCGCTCCGGCGTTTACCACCTCCACCCTGCAACAGGAAGCTTCCCGTAAGTTAGGGTTCAGTGCCAAAAAAACCATGCAAACGGCGCAAAGTTTATACGAAGGGGTCTCCATTGACGGCGAAAACGTCGGTTTGATTACATATATGCGAACCGATTCGGTTGCTTTAGCGGCCGAAGCAATCACGCAAATTCGTGAATTGATTGAAAAAGAATACGGTACCTCATATGTCCCCGAAAAACCGCGTTTTTACAAAAATACATCTAAAAACGCCCAAGAAGCGCACGAAGCCATTCGCCCGACCTCTGTCAAACGATTGCCAACGGCTATTGCCGCTTATTTAAACGCTGATCAACGGAAACTTTACGAATTAATTTGGAAGCGGACTATCGCCTGTCAAATGGCCAGCGCCGTTCTGGATAAAGTCAGTGTTGACATCTTATCGCGGCCAAATGACCTGGGCCTGCATGCAACGGGACAAACCATTGCCTTCCCCGGCTTCATTAAAGTGTATAAAGAGGATATAGACGATAAAGCTGACGAGGATGAAAACGGTCTGTTACCGATATTAAATCAAGGAGAAGCCCTAACCACCATCAACGTTTTGTCCGAACAGCATTTTACCGAACCGCCCCCGCGTTTTTCGGAAGCAAGTCTTGTCAAAAAGCTGGAAGAACTGGGTATCGGGCGTCCCTCAACCTATGCCTCTATTTTATCGGTATTACAGGACCGTAATTATGTCAAACTGGTCAACAAACGTTTTGTGCCCGAAGATACGGGACGTATCGTAACGGCATTTTTGGCAAACTATTTTCCGAAATATATTCAATATGACTATACGGCGCAATTGGAAAACAAGTTGGATGACATCACAAATGGTACCACAAACTCAAAGGAAGTTTTAACCGACTTTTGGAATCCCTTTGACCAAAACTTAAAACAAGTAGATCCGGTTAAAATAGGGGAAGTCTTGGAAACGGTTTCAAAAACATTGGAAAAGCATCTGTTCCCGACAGAAGAATCCCGTATTTGCCCCGATTGTCGGACCGGCAAATTATCCCTTAAAGTCGGCCGATTCGGTGCCTTTATCGGATGTTCCGATTATCCAAAATGCAAATACACGAAACAAGTGGCTTCCTTAACATCAACACCAGCGGATGAAACAACCGAAGCCGAAATTTCCGATAATGCCCCTACGCATTACGACCTTGGCAAAGACGAATTGGGACGTGACATTAGTGTTAAAAAGGGGCCCTATGGTTGGTATGTTCAAGCCGGTGACAATAAAACCGCCAAACGAACCGGGCTTCCAAAAGGAAAAAAACCCGAAACCGTCACATTGACCGATGCACTTGGTTTGCTTTCTCTGCCCCGTGTTTTAGGAACAGACCCCAAAACAAAAGAGGTGATAGAGGCAGGTCTGGGCAAATTCGGCCCTTATGTCCGGCGCGGCAAAATCTTTCAATCATTAGCGCCCACGGATGACGTGATGCACATAACACTTGAACGGGCGTTAGAGTTGTTGTCTCAAGGGAAAACAAAAGCCCAATCAACCGTGATCGGCACTTGGAATGATCAGGATGTTACGTATCAAGTAGGCCGATATGGTCCCTATGTCAAATGCGGTAAAATTATGGCTTCTGTCCGTAAAAAGGAGGCTTTACCCTCTTTGGATGAAGCCATCGCGTTGTTGCAGGAGAAAATGCACCAAAAATAAGCTTGCAAAAATTGAAAGTTTGACATATAACGTGTTCAATAAAAACCGATTTTATCAAAGGATTTAAAGAATGATTACATTTTTTCATAACTTTGCCAATACCTGGGGCGCCAAATTTATTTTCGTTGTTTTGGCCTTATGCATGATTGTATGGTTCGGCTTGGGCAGCTTTGTTGATTTAAACCCGATGGCCGAAAAAGCCGTGATCGTCGGATCAAAAAGCACCACCGTGCAACAAGTTATGAACGATTTTGAAGCCCAACGCAAAAAAGTTTCGCAAATGACCGGCGGCCGATATTTTTCACCGGAACAAGCTTTAAGTTCAGGACTGTTATTGCAAGTCATCGGTCAGCAAGTATCCGATTTGGTGGCCGCCAATATCCGTGATAAAATCGGGTTAACAGCCTCAAATGCAGCGGTTCAAAAATATGTTGAACGCAACCCCGTTTTTGCCGATGTCACAGGGCGTTTTGATAAAAATCTGTTTTATGCCTATTTGGCACAAAATCAAATGACCGAAGCAATGTTGGGTACCAAGTTGGCCGATGAATTGGCATTGCGTCATCTGACCGATACAATCGGACGATTGGGATATGCCCCGCAAGAGTTGGTTCGCCTGATGTATAACCGTGAACATGAAAAACGAGATGTGACAGCCTTACTGGTTGAAACCGATAAAATTCCGGTAACGGAAAAACCGACAGAAGCTGTTTTGCATGAATATTATGAAGCCGAAGCCGAAAACCTAATGGCACCGGAATACCGCGCCTTAAACATCGTTTTAATCACCCCCGAAATGATGTTGAACAAAATTACAATCTCGGATGAAGAAACAGACGCGGTTTTTGATGAGGAAAAAACAAAATACATCACGCCTGAAACGCGGCAAGTTTTCCAAATGCGTTTTGATTCGGCTGATGCTGCCAAAGCCGTAAAACAAAAAGTAACCCCTGCAACATTTGAAAAAACAGCCGCCGATGAATTGGGGCAAACACCGGATCAAACAAACTTTGGCGCTGTGACGCGTGACGGTTTACTTGAAGAATTGGGAGAGGCAGTTTTCACCGCCACCGCCGGCACAATTGTCGGACCGGTTCAATCCCCCGTGGGATATCATCTGTTTTATGTCAAATCCATCACACCGGCAACAACCCTGCCGGATGTGCAAATCCGCGCTGAAATCAAAAAACGTTTGGCCATGGAAAAAACATATGATGTTCAAGAAGAAACCGTCCGCCGTCTGGAAGATGCTCTCGGCAGCGGGACTTCATTGAAAAACGCGGCAGAAAAAGAGGGATTAAGTGTGGTTGAAGTGCCCCAAATTGATATTGCGGGACAAACACCCGAAGGTGATGCCCTGCCCGACGATTTAAAGAACACTGAAATGCTGCAAAATGCATTTATTTTACAAAAGGGTGAAAGCACAGCCTTAACCGAACAAGGGGCCGGCTTTATCGTTGCGGAAGTAACTGACATCACGCCCGTTGCACAAAAGCCGTTTGAAGCTGTAAAGCAAGAGATGACAGCGCTGTGGACGGCCGATCAGCAAAAGGAAAAATTAAAAGAAATCGTTGAAACGGCCTTGGACGTTACAAAGCAAGGGAATCCGTTGGAAGCACAAGGTTTATTTGCGCCGTTTGAAAAAATTGCCGTCACAGGAATGACTCGCACAAATTTTGGGCGTATTCCGGCGCAGGCAGTTCCGTTGATTATGTCACAACCCGTTGGACGGACGGCTGTGCGCTCTTTTGATTTACCGAACGGCACCTTGGTTTTTGTAACGGATAAAGTTATCCCCGCTGATCCGGATAAAGACACGCTTGGGTTTAAAGCGACAGAACAAACCTTAAAAACACTGTCCGGCGAAGCACTGGCCCAACAAACCGTTGCCGCCTTTGCTAAAGAATTCGGTGTTACAGTGAACGAAGCCGAAATTAACAAAGCGTTTTCAATTTATAAAACACAAGAGTAATCGTTCTTAAAAGGAAAAACACCGGCTTACATTTTATGTAAGCCGGTGTTTTTGATTGATATCGAAAATCCGTATTGACACCTTTATTTTTTTTATGTTATACTTACTTTGCACCAATTGATTATTGGTGTGAGGTTTAGAAGCCTCTGTCAGGTTGTTTATGTAAAAATAAGCGTAAAAAGCCATCTTCAAGTCATTGTGACTGGAAGGTGGTGAAATAAGTTTATACAAATACATCACACTATTCCTGAAATAGCTTCTAACTTCCAGTCGCCTCTCATCAAGGCGATTTTTTCATATCAGAAAGGAAGTTATTATTATGAAAAAAGCTTTGCTTACATCAGTTCTGACCGCTTGTTGTATCATAAACGTCCAAGCGTCAGAAGCTGATCTTACCAACGGATATCCCGTTACCCATATATACCGTCAGCAAGTCTATGTCCCAAATAAAACCGCACCGACATATGCCAAATCTGCCTATGATTCTGATTCTTTATCGGCATACCAAAAAAAATCGGAAAATGATATCAGACCATATATGAGTGGTAAAATCAAATTTTTAAGTATATCGTCTGCCGCATCACTTGAATCAGATGAGGATGATAAAATTGATATTGATGATGATATCATGGGGGGCAGCATTGCCGTTGGTGCCTCATTTAAACTGCCGGACGGGCACATTCGTGGAGAGATAGAATTAAGTCAAAACAGTGATGTCAAAGATACATTTGGCAGCAAAAATAGTCCTATAAGTTTTAAAATTGAAACACAATCGGTCATGGCTAATGCATATTACGACATTGACACGGGAACAAACATCATACCGTATATCGGTGCCGGTATCGGATTTGTGCGTATTAAAGGAACCGAATCCGTTCATATTGGAAATACAAAATATGAAACTTCTTTAAAAGATACCCATTTTGCTTGGCAATTAGGGGGAGGAACTGCGGTGGAAATGACACGCAACATTTTACTTGATTTCGGTTATCGCTATATTGATTACGGGCATTTCAAAAAATACAATATGGATTATGAGGAAAAAGTAAGATTGGAATCATCGGCTCATGAATTATATGCCGGGATCAGGATAATGTTTTAATCATTGATTTATAAAAGAAAATTCAAATTTTAAAAAGAAAAGAACCGTTTTTTTAAAGCGGTTCTTTTTTTGATAATGGCACCCGATTAAAAAACAACAAGCCACCCGTTTAAATATGCGGCAAATACTGTCCATATACCGACGGGAACCAATAACCAAGCCGACGCGTGCGATACTCGCCCGAAATCACGCATCAATGGCATATAACACATGAACATCAACACAATAACAATGAATCCGCCCGTTATCTCACGCAACCGAAAAAACACAAACGGCCAGAGTAATGTCATTGCCGAAAACAAACTGAACCACCGCGGCGATGCTTTCCCCCAACATAAGAAAGCGGCAATTGCCATCAACACATACAACACCGGCCAAACAACGGCAAAAACAACGGCCGGCGGCGTAAACGGTGCCAAAGGCAGGCGATGATACCAATTCAACGCATCTGATGTTATAAATAATGATCCGACAGCCCCAATGGCATTCATCACAATCAATAAAAACATCAGTTTTAAAGCTTTTTGATAAACCGGTTTCATTTTATTATCTCTCTCCAAAAGCACATATCGCCTGTAAAGCAAGATGAATCTGTCTTAAATCCGACGGGCGCGCCAACGCGTGATCCGCCCCTTTTATCACATAGATCATCACACATTCGGAATCAAGAGCTTCTTTAATGCAAAACGGGATATCGGCCGGAACCGACAAATCCCTGTCCCCTTGAACCAAAATCACAGGACCTTGATAAAGAATCGGCCCGTTTAACAATAAATGCTGTTCGGCCTCTTGAAACATATCATATGAAAAGCAGTATCCCTTTGTTTCGGGGGATGGTCCCAAAATACCGCCGGCCTTCAAAAAGGCGCGCTCTTGTTCCTTAAAAATATCATTCCAAACCCGCACGGTAAAATCGGGGGCCGCTGCCAACCCAACCACACCGACAACCCGTTGTTTAAAAAAGCGCGCGACTAATAAAGCAATCCACCCGCCTAACGAAGAACCAACTAAAACCAACGGGTTATCATCAAAAAGCGCTGCGTTGATCACATCTAACGTATCTTTAAAACACTGCCCTATCCGAAAATCCTGCGGCCGACCGGACGATTCGCCATGGGCCGTATAATCCAATGCCAAAAACGAAAAACCGTTTTGAACGGCAAAATCACGCACGCAAGCGGCTTTAACACTTTTATGCGACGATAACAGGCCGTGCAAAAAAACAATGCATTCTTTTCGCGTTCCTAAAATAACTTCATACCGGATTTTGGAACCGTCAGCGCGCTTTAAAAAAGTTTCACTCATCCTTTTTTCCTTGCATTTTAACGGCATTCAAGATACCCTTTTAAACAGAAAAAATCAAGGAAATTCCATGTCACATCCGCTTTTAACATTTCTTTTAAACACGCTGTTTCCTCCGATTTGCCCGATCTGTCAGGCATTGATGAGTGATGCAAACGGCATTTGTCCGGCGTGTTTTTCAAAAATGCGTTTTATCACAGCCCCTTTTTGCGACATGTGCGGGCAACCGTTGAACATGCCTGAAAATGAGGGAACATCCTATTGTCCCGAATGTTTGAAAAAGCCCAAAAGTTGGCAACGGGCTCGGGCCATTGTCGTCTATAACGATACATCCAAACAATTAATTTTGCCGTTTAAGCACGCCGATAAACTTCAATTAATCCCTATTTTAACCCGCTTTATGTTGCTTCAAAAAGAATTTATCAGCGAACATGACCTGATTGTACCTGTTCCATTACATTGGCGACGCATGGTAAAGCGTCGCTATAATCAATCTGCCCTGATAGCGTGTCAACTGTCAAAACAAACCGGAATTGCTTTTGACCCATGCGCTTTGAAGCGTATCCGACCAACAATACCCCAAGGGCATTTAAGCCCTGATGAACGACACCGCAACGTCCGGGATGCTTTTCGCGTTTCTTCCGCGCATAAAATTATCGGCAAACGCATTTTATTGATTGATGATGTTATGACAAGCGGTGCTACGGCCACCAACTGTGCTAAAATCCTGTTAAAAAACGGTGCCACCGGCGTTGATGTTTTAACATTTGCCAAAGCATTGAAACATAATGAGGATACGATAAATGAATTTTTCCTTTCTTAATTAAGGACGTCTCTCACGCGCCCTACCTGTCGGCGGTCGCGTTCGCCGAACTTTTTGTAAGTTCTCACCCTGACCGGATTAACCATAAAAAAATCCCCGTGAAAACGGGGACTTTTTTATGGCGCACCCGGCAGGATTGTAAACCGGCTTTCGCACGGTTTATCCCTCATTCTCATTCGGGACCGCCTGACGGCGTCTCTCACGCGCCCTACCTGTCGGCGGTCGCGTTCGCCGAACTTTTTGTAAGTTCTCACCCTGACCGGATTAACC
>CALXVS010000035.1 GCA_944392145.1 uncultured Alphaproteobacteria bacterium
GGACTCCTCTCTACCGTCACCCTTGGGCTTGACCCGAGGGTCCAGGGCAATGATTCCTTATTTTAGCGATGCGTCAATGTCCTTAAAAAGCGGAATTCATGCTGCCTGGATGCTCGCTTTCGCAAGCATGACGGGGAGGGAGAGGCAAGCATGACGGCCGGAGGTGAGTCAGCGTCCGGGACATCTCTCTATCGTCACCCTTGGGCTTGACCCGAGGGTCCAGGGCAAAGAGTCCTTTTTCGTCTCCGTGTGTCTAATCTTGTTCTTTTGTATTTAAGAAAATTTTACTTTTCCGCATTTACATCTAACCGAGGAAACGCCTTTGCCGTCGTGAAGGTTTCCGATTGATCAGATCGGGACGGGCGCTTTTATCTTTCCCCTTTGATAAAAGCAATCAAAGTATGATACGATTCGTTTAATGTTTGAAATCGGCGCAGCGAATCGGTATCGCCGCGATTCGCATCAGGATGATATTTTTTCGCAAGCACTTTATAACGGCGTTTTAAATCATTTAACTCAAGCGGCAGGCGAAGTTCCATGAATGCCAAGGCAAACCGTATTTTTTCATCAAGCGGAGCTGTGGTTTGCGGGGGATTATGGCGACCATCCATACCCAATCCTAAATCGTTTAAAATTCCCAGACGGTCTTTTATCTGTGATGCAGATCTAATGCCGCCATGCCCCAATTTCCATGTCGGGCGTTGCCAAGTCATGTCATTGACAAGATGCTGTTCAATTTGTGCCGCATCAAGCCCCTTATAAAAGTCCCAATTTTTATTGTAATCCGTAACGTGCTTCAGGCAAAACCAATAGTATTCGTTTAAAGCACGCGTTTTAGGGGCACGATAGGTGCCCGATTCCGAACAACCTGGAAAATCGCACTTTTTCGCCATTTTTAAGGTATCATTCGGAGGTGATTTTCGTTTCATATTCCAAACTTTTGATAGAATTTTAAATTTTTTTCATTTTTAGGTTGCAACAGACTAAAATCCGTGCTAATAATATAGTGTGTTTCGGAATAAAAAGAAAGGATAAAAACATGTTGATTTGTAAAAATGTCATTGTGAACGGTCGTCGGACAAGTATGCGCTTGGATCGTGAAACGTGGTTGTCGTTATCGGATATTTGTCATCGCGAAAAGATGAACATTCATGAATTGTGTTCAAAAATTGATTCGGCGCGCGGTAAATCCGGGTTGTCGGCTGCAACGCGGTTGTTTGTGTTGATGTATTTTAGATATGTGTTAAACAAATATGAAAAACAACCATCAATTATGGATGCGGATTATTCGCCCGAAACGATTTTAAAACGTGTTTCATAATTCAAAACAGATTTGTTAGCCTTTTTTAAAGCGGAAAGTCAATCAAAAGATTTTCCGCTTTTTAAAGTATGTTTTTTTATAAATGGTATTTTTTTTCTGGTCAAATGTGTTTTTTTGAAGTATAATAACATTAATTTCGCTCTTAATAAGAAAGGTTTTTAGCATATGAAAAATACAAAAAGAACCCTGATTATCGGTCTTGTCTGGGGAATTTTGTTCTTTTTGTGGTGGCTGAAGGGTTTTTTATATGAAAATTGGCGGTTTGATTTATTTTCGTATAAATCTTGGAAATATTTGACGGATGAGTTTGTTTCGGGATGGACAATATCGTCTTCCAGTGATTGGATTTTTCTGTTTACTTTAATTATTGCGTTGCCCGTGTTTTTTTACGGTTGGCGTATCCTTTTAAAAGTTGAGTGGAGAAAAACGGTTCAATTGATATGGACTGCACTTGTCGTTCGGTGGCGTAAAGCAAATGCTCCCAAAAAAGTGTTAAAAATTGTGGCGCAAAAATCACATAAAAAAGTGCGCCCGCGTCCGTTAAACCGGATTGCCCGTGTTGAAGATACGCTGTCCGAACCGACAATGACCGTGAAAGCGGCAGCCGATGTGGTGGAAAAAGCCGATGTTCCGACTTTTTCACGAGAAGCGGAACGAGCGGCCGGCAAAAGCATCGCCGGATTTAACGTATCCGAACCCGCTTTTATGGCATCACCGGCGGATGAGGAAGAGGCACTGCCAAGCGGGGAGCCGCGATTGGTTGAAGAACCGACGGGTGCTCATGAAGATTTGGAGGCGTTGTTGCAAGTGCCGCCGATTGAACCTTTGAATGAGAATGCAGTATCCTTGTTAATCAGTAATGGGTATAAGGTGGTGAAAGATGCCGTTGTGGGGGGTGTTCCGGTTGATTATGTGGCCATTGGTGCCGAAAAAATCCTTGTCCTGATGTTGGATCAACAAAAGGGCGATTGGTTGGCGGATGAAGAACGCTTTAACGGGGAAGATCCCCTGTGGTTTTCGGAAAGTTCACATCGTGTTTCACCCATTTTTCAATTGGTGGGGGCCGCTGCATTTTTGGCGCAAAAAGTGGCTCGTAAAGGATATTTACAGCAAGTTATCCCCGTTTTTGCCGAATCTGAAGGCACTTTGATCAATGCCGAGGATATGGAGGATACATGGAAAGAGTTAGGTGTTTTGGTCTGTCGCACGAATATCGGGGGACCTGAAACACTGGCCAGTTTGACACAGACGTTACCCAAGTCCGAAGGCGTTATAGATGCGGGTGACGTTAACGTGATTCGTGATTTATTTTAAAAGAGGACAAGAACCATGGCTTTCAGACGAGATGAAGCATACGAAGAGCAGGGTAAATTTATCGCGTGGATTTTTTGGACGGTTGTCTGGTCTTTTCTGACATTAGTCGGATTGATGTTATTGGCAATGCCGCTGCAAATGTGGTTGCGTGAAGGGTTAAGTATTTTTACCTTGGGTAAAACATGGGATTTTTGGAAATCCTGTTTTTCCAGCGGTGCTTATCTGATCAGTGTTTATGTTAATTGGTTCAAAACGTTGTTGAATACGCCGGGTGCCGGATATACGTTGTATATCCCGTTGGTTCCGTTTGTCGCTTTTATGGTGGTTTTTATCGGCGGCATTATGGCCAATCCCTATGAATATATGCCCAAAGTGTTTGGTGGGGGGCGATTGGCGAAATTTAACGATATTAAAAAGATGAAGTTGTTTGATGGTTTTTGCATCGTATTGGGACGGTTTAAAGGTAAGTTGTTGAAAATGCCCGAAACATTGTCGGCGTTGGTTGTGGCTCCTCCGGGAACCGGTAAAACCGTCGGTGTCGTGATTCCGACCATTTTTGAATCACCCGGTATGAGTATTATTGTCAATGACCCTAAACCGGAATTGTGCTTTAAGACCAGTGGTTACCGTGCAACCCAAGGGCCGGTGTTTGTGATTAACTGGGGCGCTGAAGATGAACCGGATAAGGGGATTTATTATCCCAGTTGGAACCCTTTGTCGGCCAGTTGTTTGCCGCCGCTTGGCCCCGGTCGTGATATGTATATAGACTCTATGGTTGCCGTTTTGGTTGAAGAACCCAAAGGGGGGGCTGATCCGCACTGGTCCAAAACGGGACGGAACGCGATGGCGGGCTTTTTGCACTTTATTTCCAGCAAGTGCGAGCGCGCCCGTGCTAATGACTATTTTATGTCCAAACTGATGGAAGGTGCGTTTGATCAAAAGGACGCCGAGGTGTTGGAAACCTATTATTTAGACATGTCGGATGCCAGTGCACGTGTTGCATTAGAGGCATTAAAGAAAGGGGAGCTGACCTCTGCCAATTATGCACCGATCGGTACATGGGAAGGGTTGCCCGAAAGTTGGCACGGCAACGAACCGTGTATCGCCATGATTTTGGATTGGTTGACCGATGCCCAGATGAAAATTTCCGCCGATTTGAAACGCCGTTCGGATGAAGGGGATCAAATGGCAATGATGGCCGATCCTATGCGCGATTTGTTGGATATGGCGGTTGCCGAATGTAATCGCTTTGGCTATGCCCGTCGGGCGGTGGTTGAATTAAACCAATTGTCGGGAACGCCGGATAAAGAGCGCGGTTCTATTCTGTCAACGGCGTTGACGGGTATCAATATCTTTAAAAACTCGGCCGTTCGGTCGCGCACCAAGTTCAGTGATTTGACTTTCCGCGATATGCGCGGTATGCGGGATCCGATTACGGGAGAAATGAAACCGATTTCCGTTTATTTATCGGTGAACCAGGTAGATGCACGGGCGCTGAACGTTATTACGGGGATTTTCGTTGAGTTAATGAGTTCGTTCTTGATCGCGAATCCGCCGAATTTTAAAGGTAGCGACGGTATTACCAGTGGCCCGTTCCCGGTTGTGTTCGTATTAGATGAATTTCCGCAAATGCCGAAGTTGGCCGCGGTGAAAGACGGTCCGGCCGTCGGTCGTGGACAAAAGGTGTCTTATTTGTTAATCGGGCAGGATTTGGGACAAATTTCCGGCCAATACGGTAAGGATGATTTGGAAACCATTATTACGACAACTGCGGCTAAAGTCATTTTAGCGCAAAACAACGAACAAACTGCCGAGCGGTTTTCAAAAATGATCGGGAGCAAAACCATTGAAGTGAAAAGTTCATCGCGCACAGAAGGGTTTTCACAACAAACAAACCCCTTTGCGGCCAATATTTCACGGTCGTTGCAAAGTTCAAGCGTTGTCGGATCATCGCAGATGATGAGTTTGGATATGATGAAACAATATGTGTTGTTTCAGGGCTTTTTAAACCGGCCCATTTTGGCGGATGCGCCGCGGTGGTATTTAGATAAATCCATGCGTAAAAAAGGCTCTATGCCCGCATCACCGTTTGTGCCGTATTGGGTTGTCGCCCAACGTGAGGATGTTGATATGCAGGCGTTGAAAGCGTTGATGAAAAATGATTTAATTGAATTGGAAGCTTAAAAAAAGATCGGGAGGATCCTTTATATGAGCAATGCGCCAGACTTGGAAAAAGATGCCGACGGTATGTTGGATCCGTCTGCCGTTTATACGGATTGGGAAAGATTGGTTCAGGAACCGGACGCGCAAGAAGCAGATTCTTTGTCGGATTTGTTAGACGAAGAACGGGGGCAAGCGTATTTTGAAACCCTGTTTAACGAAATGAACTTTCCCGGTATGGATTTAATGGCTGTGTCGTTTTTCAGAGCGGTTCCGAATTTAGCCGAACAGCATGCTTTGTTCCGCCGTCTGGCGCGTGATTTTGTTCGGTTTTTAAGTTATAACTATGCTATGGATTTACGGGCCGCCGGTGTGACGGAAGAGGGGCTTTTTTACATGAAAAAAGGTCAAATCCCCGAAAATTATACCGTGCATTTAAAGTATCCGATTGCCTATGGCGGCACCATGGATTTCAGTAATATGGTTTTTATGCAAAATACCCCGTTTCATGAAGATATACATGTTTATTTGAATAAGCAGCTTATTTCCGAAACGGGCAAGGCTTTAACCCCTGAAACATTATATGTGCCCGTGCCGACCGGCAAAGTGTATATTCCGTTCAGCTTATTTACCGGATCAGGCGGTAAAAATAAACAAGACCGCAGCGTGTATGCCGGTTTTTCGGCGGCTGCATTTAAACAGATTGCCCTGAAAGCGATGCCGGGGCGGTAGGAGGAATCATGAGTGCTCTGACCCCTGTTTTAAAGCATTTGTATCAAAATTATGCCGTTGTATTGCCGCCGGCACGACAGGCCGATTTGGATACAGCGGCTGCTTTTTTTTCAAAGCATAAGGGGTATGAGTTACCTCAAGATTATTTGTCTTTTTTGGCATTAACGGACGGATTGTCATGGAACGGATTGCAGTTGTATCCGCTGAATGAACGGTTAAATGAAACTGAAACGGTCAAATACCCCGGCTTAATGCAGGTTAATTTGGCTCAAACAAATGCAGCATTAAAGGATGTTGTGACAGTTGGGTCATTTTTAGAAGAGTTAATTATATATCATCCGCGGAAAAAAGAGTATCAGGTATGGGATCGGTTCACCTATACCCCGATTTATGCTTTTTCCGAATTTGTGGATGTATTAAGTTTTTATGCGCGTGATTTGTTGGAAAAGTAATTTTGAATTCCGGTAAAATTTTCCCCTTATACCAACGATAACGGGAATCGTTCTTCAACCAAATGAAACTTGCCTTCGCCGTTTTCGCGCACATGGCTTGAAAACAGGGCAAACCCGTCCACCAAAAACGGTTCGGTTTTAAACAAATTGTTTTGCGCGATGAATGTATAAACGTCGTCCATTGTGGTGCCGTTTAAGCGTGCCAATGTGACGTGCGGGGTGAACTTGAATCGGTCGGCAATATGCAATCCCGTTTGTTCCAAGGCACGTGCGACTTTTTCTTGTAATTCACTTAAGGCCTTATCACTGTCAACACCGGCCCACAGATGATGTGGTGCGGTGCCGTGTGCAAAATAGCCGATTCCTTTTAACCCCAAATGAAAGGCGGGAAAACGAATGTATTTTAATTCGCGGACAATGTCATCGGCTGAATGCTCTTCAACTTCACCGATAAAGCGTAAGGTCAGGTGCATTTTTTCCATGGGACGCCATTTGGCGCCGATCAATCCGCCGCGCAAAGCATGCAGTTGCTCTTTAACAGGTTGGGGCAGTTCAATACCGACAAACAGGCGTATCATCAAAAAATCTCCTTTTCAAATGCTTTTTTTTAATATATAATAAGTTTTTAAAAAAGGAAAGCAAAAATGTCAATTTTACCCGTTTTGGAAATTCCGAACCCCATTTTAACGCAGCAGGCGCAACCGGTTGCTGCGGTGACGCCCGATATTCAAAAATTGTTGTCCGATATGTTGGAAACCATGTATTTTACAAATGGTGTCGGTTTGGCCGGTAATCAGGTCGGAATATTAAAGCGCGTTGTCGTGATTGATTGTGCGGGCGAGGGGGAAGCGCCCGATCCCTTGAAAATGGTCAATCCCGAAATCATTTGGAAAAGTGAAGAAACCCTGTGCCGCAGTGAGGGATGCTTATCCATTCCGCGTGAATATGCGGATGTTGAACGACATGCATGTGTGACGGTGCGATATACGGATGAAAACGGTCAAATACAGGAGCGGACGGCCGACGGATTGTTGGGGGTTGCGATTCAACATGAATTGGATCATTTAGAGGGCGTGTTATTTATTGATCATTTATCGGCATTAAAGCGGCAGCGGTTGTTGAAGCATCTGGAAAAACGCCGTCGCAAACAGGCACGTGACGCCGGTCAAGCATAAGGAAAGGGATATAATGAGAGTTATTTTTATGGGGACACCCGATTTTGCCGTGCCCGCTTTAAAGGCATTGATGACGCAGCATGATGTCATTGCCGTTTATACCCAGCCGCCGCGACCGGCCGGTAAAGGATATAAGGTGCAAAAAACACCCGTCCATGGGGTCGCCGAATCGGCTGGCATTCCTGTTTTTTGTCCCGTCAGCCTGCGTAAACAACCCGCACAAGACGAGTTTGTCGCTTTGGCGCAAACGGCAGATGTGGCGGTGGTGTGTGCCTATGGCTTGATTTTGCCTAAGGCCGTATTAGAAGCCCCCCGATATGGATGTATCAATATTCACGCCTCGTTATTACCCAGGTGGCGCGGTGCGGCGCCGATTCATCGGGCGGTTTTGGCCGGTGATACCGAAAGCGGTGTCACGATTATGCAAATGGATGAGGGATTGGATACGGGGCCGATGTTATTGTCGGAACGCGTGGCAATTACCCCCGAAACAACGGGTGGTCTGTTGCATGATGCGTTAAGTGAAATGGGGGCGCGGTTGATTTTAAAAGCATTGGCGCAAAAACCCGCTGCCGTTACACAACCCGAAACGGGTGTAACGTATGCCGATAAAATTCAAAAAAGCGAAGCGGCGTTGGATTTTGCACAACCCGCCGTGGACCTGTTGCGGCGTATTCGGGCGTTTAACCCTTGGCCGGGGGCGTATTTTGAGTTATCCGGCACACGGATAAAAGTGTTTGATGCCGTTGTTGAACCGTCAGATAAAGCGGTGACCCCGGGAACGGTGTTGGATGATTGTTTATTGATTCGGTGTGGGACGGATGCCTTGCGCCTTAAAACGGTTCAACCGGCCGGTAAAAAACAAATGTCAGCCGAGGCTTTTTTGCGTGGGCACGCCGTGCGTCAGGGAACAATCTTGTGAAATATGCGTTTATCGTTGAGTATGACGGTACCCCCTTTTGCGGGTGGCAACGTCAAAGCGGGGTTTTAAGTGTTCAGGAAGTGTTGGAAAACGCTTTAAAAATCGCTTTAAGGCATGAGGTTGTTTTATTCGGCAGCGGTCGCACCGATACCGGTGTGCATGCATGGGGGCAAGTTGCCCATTTTGAGTCCCTGTATGCGGTGGATGCGTTTAAATTGCGGGATTCTTTAAATGCGTTGGTGCGACCGCACCCGATTGCAGTGCATCAGGTATTTGCCGTGCCGGATACGTTTCATGCGCGGTTTTCGGCCCGGGAACGGTTTTATACGTATCTTATTCAAAACACCCGGTTCCCCCCCGCGCTGGAACGAAACCGCGTGTGGCATATAGCGGTTCCGTTAGATGCGGAGAAAATGAATCAGGCGGCGCAATTGCTGATCGGCAAGCATGATTTTTCAACGTTTCGGGCAACGGAATGTCAGGCGAAATCCCCTGTTAAAACCTTAAATCACATAGCGGTTCGTCGTGACGGGGATAAAATCACCGTATCCGTGTCGGCGCGGTCATTTTTGCATCATCAGGTGCGTAATATGGTCGGTTCATTGGCATTGGTCGGGCGTGGTAAGTGGACGGTTCAAGCATTTAAGGAAGCTTTTGATGCCTGTGATCGCACAAAAGGCGGTCCCACAGCCCCCGCCCGGGGATTGTATTTTGAGCGGGTTGTTTATTAAGGTCGTCCCCATGACTTTTACCAGAAAAAGATTGATTTTCGGCTAAAATATTTCTATATTATCCGGTATGGAACTGTTTGTTTGGCCGCTTGTGTTTAGTGTATTGCCACTGCCGTGGCTGATCGCCGCTTTTTTGAAGCCCGTTACGAAAAAATCGGCCGAGGCGGCGGTTATAGCACTGCGTGCCCCATTTTTTAATGATGTGTCCGGATTGGGGATTGTGCGTAATCGGCCGATGTCGCGCCGTTCCTTATTCTTTTTAACGCTTGCCTGGATAGCGGCGGTTACGGCAGGTGCACGACCTGTTGCATATGACGAGGCCGCCCCTGTTGTGCAACAGGCACGGAATTTAGTGATTGCTTTGGATGCGTCAGGATCCATGAGTGCACGTGATTTAACACAATCAGGACGGCCGCAAACGCGTTTAGAAACCGTGAAACGGGTTGTGGATCACTTTATTGAAAAACGGGCTGCGGATCGCATTGCCTTGATTTTATTCGGATCCGAAGCCTATGTTTATGCCCCTTTAAGCAGTGACGGTAAAACGCTGCGTGAGTTATTGAAAGACGTTGATTTCGGTATCGCGGGGGAGGCAACGGCCCTGGGCGATGCGTTGGCTTTATCGGTGCAGCAGGCTTTATCAGCCCCCGGTAAAACACGGGCAGTCATTTTGCTTTCAGACGGGTTTTCCAATGCCGGCAGTGTGACACCCGATCAAGCGGCTGCTGTTGCGGCACGGCATAATATTCCCGTTTATACAATTGGGTTAGGTGCCGACAAACAAACGATTGCGGGTTTTTTCGGTCCCGTGACGGTTGACCCGGCCGCCGACTTGGACGAACAAACGTTAAATGCCGTTGCGGCGGCGACCGGCGGTGCTTATTTTCGGGCCAAAAGCGAATCGGATTTGGAACAGGTTTATGCGGCGATTGATGCGCTTGAAACAGATCGGGCAGAAACAGCTGTTCGGCCGCGGCGTGAATTATTTTTTTGGCCGGTCAGTGTTGCGTTGGTGTGTTTAGCCCTGACATTGATGTATCGTGAAAGGTTTGTTTGAAACATGTTTGTGCGGCCGTGGTTTTTAATTTTATTGATTGTGCCGATTCTGTTTTATTTTTGGCACAAAAAGACGGGTGCTTTGAATCCGTGGGACAAAGTGATTGATAAAGAGTTGCAGCCTTTTTTACTTGTCCGTAAAGGAGCAGCCGTTATTCGCCGGCGGTTTTGGACATTCGGGTTTTTGTGGACATTATTAAGTGTGGCTGCTGCCGGACCGTATGTGTCTTTTGAAGAAACACCGGCTGAAACCCGATTGCCGGCCAATGTTATTGTGTTGGATTTGTCCCCTGTGACGGATGCGGCGCGCTTAAACATCGCGCGTGTTAAAATGCAGGAATTACTCAACAATTTGCAGGTGGCGGGCGAGCAAGTCGGCCTTGTTTTATCCGATACAGCGGGGTATGTGGCGGTGCCGGTGACGCCGGATACGGGGTTGATTCGTGAAACGGCGTTGACAATAAAGCCCGGCTTATTGCCGACACCCGGCAGCAACCCGGCGGCGGGTATAGATAAAGCGACTGAATTGTTAAAGCGTGCCAGCGCATCAAAGGGGCGCATTTTTCTGATTACGCCGGGTGGGTTTGATGCGGCGGCGTTTTTGCGTCAAGTGCGTTCGGTGCCGTATCAAATCGGTATTTTGGGGATTGGGGAAGAAGGACAAGGCGCGCCCATTGCCGCACCGCAGGGTGGCTTTTTAAAGGATGATTCGGGGCGCTTGATAACGGCCGGTTTGAATCCGGATGTGTTAAAACAAGCCGGTGTGTATGTTTTGAAAACACCCGATGCGTCGGATGTGCAGACATTGCTGACGCAGACGCGTTCAGGGGGTGCCGCAGACGGGGTAAAAGCGGATGTCGCCGTGCGGGTGCCGCATGATTTAGGGCCTTGGTTTGTTTTGGCCGCCCTGCCATTCATGGCATTTTTATTTCGGCGCGGGGTGTTTTTTGTGTGGATGTTGGTCGGGCTTGTTTCCCCGGCATGGGCCGATGCATTTCAGCGACCTGATCAGGTTGCATATACCCGCATGCGGCAAGGGCAGGCTTTGTTTCAGAACGGTTCCTATGCCGAATCGGCCGCCGTATTTGAAACGATGACGTCGGATGAAGCTTTATATAATCGGGCAACCGCTATGGCACATGCGGGGGATTTAAGCGGCGCAATTGACTTGTATGACCGGTTATTAAAGAGGCATCCCGATCATGCCGACGGCGCCTTTAATAAAGCATATTTGGAAAAGTTAATGGCACAGCAAAACCCGCCGCCCGAAGAGTCGGATAAGTCGGACAAGGACTCTGACCCAAAAGAAGAAAATTCGTCCGGTCAGAGACAAGAACAAAATCAACAAAACGCTGCCGATTCGGATCAGGCAAACGGTGAAAAAGAACAAAACGGACCTTCGGCAGATGCCGATAGCGAATCGCCCGCACAGCAAGACGCTATGCCCGATAAAGAGGCAGGTGCCTTGGCAGATGAAAAAGAGTCCGGCACAGCGGGTTCCGGTGTGCCGGCCTTACAGGCGCCCGCAGGCGCGCAAGAGGGCCTTACCGATAGCCGGGATTCATCAGAACAGGGGGTGTCGGTCCCGCAGGAAAAGGATTCCTTTGTTGATGCGGCCGATTCGGGAGCGGAAACGATACCGCAACCCGTTTACGAGGCCGCCCCCGAATCGGAAACGAATAAGGAAGCAACAGACGGATTCGTGCGTCCCGAATCGGTGGATCAGGAAACACAACAGTTGTTTAATCGTATTCGGCAAGATCCGTCACGTGTTTTAAGATATCGGCTTTATCGGCAGTATCAGCGACAACAGGCATCGCAAGCAACAGGTAGAGGTGAAAAATGAAGCTTTTTTTTCCAATCGTTTTTTTAAGTATATGCTTATTTTCCGGCATGGTTCGGGCGGATGTATCGGTGCGGTTAAATCCGGAAATCGTGTATGTGGGGGAATCGGCCCAATTATCGTTTGCGTCGGATGCCCCGTTTGACGCCGCGCCGGATTTATCAGCCCTGATACCGAATTTTATTGTTCAAGGGCCCGCGACACAAACGTTTCAATCCCTTGTAAACGGGAAACGGACGGTGCGATATGAACTTGTTTATGCCATATTTCCGCAAAAAGCGGGAAAATTTGTTTTGGATGCGTTGACGTATCGGGGGCAAAAATTGCCGCCGGTAACGTTGGAGGTTGGTCAAGCGCCGGCGGGCGAAACGGCACCGGTCCCGGAATTCACCGCTACCGTATCGGATGAAACGGTTTATCCGGGACAAAGTTTTGTTTATACGGTTGAAGCGATTGTGCCCGATAACGCGACACAAATTGATATTGTTCCCCCTGTTGTATCCGGGGGTGATGTAACGCTGCTTCAGGCCGATTCACAGCGGTTGATTTTAAAAAACAATCGGCGGATGCTTGCTTTGACGCGGCGTTTTTTAATAACACCCGAATCGGCCGGTGCTTTAACCATTGAACCGGCGGTTATCAGCGGGGCCATAGAAATGGTGAACAAACGTTCTAAACGTTCTTTGGAAGATTTGTTTGACGCGGGGATTTTGTTTGAAGGGTTTTCGCCTGTTTCCTTGACGCCGTTTTCGTTAAAGGCATCGCCGGTTGCCGTTCGGGTGTTTGAAAAACCAACAACGGTGCAGGGGTGGTGGTTGCCGGCCAAAACCGTTCAGGTGACCCGGGAAGCCCCTTTACCGCCCGAAATACGCGCCGGTGAGCCGGTTGAAAGCACGATCGTTCTGTCAGCGCAAGGAACGGCGGCGGCGCGGTTACCTGTGCCGGTTCAACCGGCCAAAGACGGGTTAAAGGTTTACCCGGGTGCCGAAACGCGGGAAACGGCCGTCAGTCCCGACGGGATGGTGGAAAGCCGCCTGAAATTAAGTGTGGCGTTGGTTGCCGAGAAAGCGGGTGAAATTGACATTCCGGCCGTCACGGTTCCGTGGTTTGATACTGTTACAAAAAGGATGCGTCAAGCCGTTTTACCGGCCCAAACGATTCGCGTTTTACCCGCCCAGCCGACTTTAGATACCGCCAAAGTATCCGATGATGTGTCCGGGATGTCAGTATCCAAGCAGGCAGCATCGGCGCTTACCCCCGCTGCTTTATCGGCCGAATCGCCTTTGGTGCCGCAATCGGTCGCAGATGCGGTTCGTTGGGGGCGGTTATTGGGGGCTCTTATGGCCGGTATCATGTTGGGTGTTTTGGGGACGCTGCTTGTTTTTCGGCACCGTCTTTTTCCGGAAAAAAAAGGACATTTTTCGCCGTTAAAAACCGTTCGGAAAAAGAAAAAACCGTTGCCGGATTTGTATCCTTTTTGAAAAAGAAAAAAAAGTGCTTGACTTTTGCAATAAAAATGTGTAAAAAGACTCCCAGTTTTATTTATTTCAGTTGAGAAAGGGATTATACCATGGCAAAAAAGTGCGCCATTTTGGGAACGGGTATTCAAGCCGGTAACAATGTCAGTAAGTCAAATCGTAAAACACGCCGTCGTTTTATGCCGAATTTACAGGACATGTCGGTTTACAGTGAAATTTTGGGGGCGATGGTTAATGTCCGTATGACAACCCGTGCCCTCAGAACAATTGAAAAGAACGGTGGTTTGGATGCCTATTTGTTGAATAAACCGGTGTCAAAGTTGTCTGATGAATGCAAAAAACTGCGGATGCGGTTGGAAAGCGCTAAAGCGGCTAAAGCCATTTAATTTTTCCCTTAATTTGTGACAGCCCGCCTGATTCAGGCGGGCTTTTGCGTTTCGGATAATAAAAGGTTAAAATAATTTAACAAAACTTTCGAATCGTTTGACATTTTTTAAAATTTGGGAACGATCCGGTTGTCTGACGTTGGCCACGAAAGATGATGGACGCCTTGCAACAATGGTCACCTCGTATATACCCCGGCAAGGCGGTCGTGACCGGGCTTTCTTTCTGCATAATGAGAATGGATATAAAGAAATTTATAATCCCGGCAAGACGTATAGAGAGCAAATTGCAGAGTTGGCGCATGCCTATTCGTTGGCACTGAAATTGTCATATGATAAGGTGCCGTCGGGAGTGTCAAATGATGATGCGTATGGGACATTAAATTTGCGTGAGTTTAACGATCATGGTTGTGTGGAACCGGTTATTGATGACGTTCTTCGCAATCAGATTCCATACCAAAAAATGGATACGGAGATTCATCGGCGGTTGAAGGCCGTTCAAAAATTGTCTGAATGCGGTATCACCTATTTGCGGAGTTATCGTAATGAGATTATTCATGGGGTTAGCAATTTGATGACAGAAATGGGATGTTTCGGTGCGGGCGAAAAACCGATGACCAACGTCTATGCATTGTATGAAGGAATGGATGACAAGTTAGAATGGACGCGTAAGGAGGATGGGTCATTGGTTAGTGACCAGGAATTGGTTATTCATTGGATGTATGCCTTTCAAAAAACGGGGGATAAAAATCCGGATTCCTTTTTTAAGGGATTAAAGAAAATAAAAGAAACCCTAAATGTTATTTCAAAGGATCCGACATTATATGAATTGGCCAAGCAAAATAACATAAAAGCATCTGATGTAGCGGCGTTGGTCGCGACATCGGGTAAGATGACAAAAGAAACACTGTCGCAGTATTTTTTCAAATGCACAGAAAAAGGCACCGGCAAAAGACAGTAAAACAGGGTTGAAAGAAACCTTAAAACACGCCAGTTTAGATAACACCGTAACCAGTGCTCAACCGGTGAAAAACCTGATTGCAATGGTGCAGCGGCGCCATGCCGGCGGGCGGGGATAGCTTTTTCCCGATTAAGGAATGTCTTGTTTTATACGGTAAAAGGAATTTTCTTTTTTTTAGGGCATTCCTTTTATTTTTTTTATTTTTTCAACCTATTATTCCTTTTTCGGAATCGTTTCAAAAAGGAACCTTTTTTTGCAACTGTTTTTTTATGGTTTTTGAAAAAAAGAAAAATTAGCTGATTTTGCATTTAAATAAGTGTGTTAGAACAAAAAAATCCCATTATTTGTTTTTGCCCGATTCGGGCGTTACAAAAAGGTTCCTTTATGTAACATAAAGAACAGGTTGAAACCAAGCTGTTTTATGGGAGGTTGCATGTGGAACGTATTTAAAAAGGTATGGGTTAAGGGAAAAGGGGTTAAAGCGGTTTTGTCGGATGCTTGCAACATCGGTTATGCCGACGGTGGAGAAGTCACGAACGGTGAAAGAATCCTTTTCCCGCAACGCTTTCCCCGGCGGTCATCCTTGCGAATGCGAGGATCCAGGGCAAATAATACCGCTTCTTTTGTTGGGGATATCTTCCCCAACAAAAGCGCTTTATCACAGTGCAGATACGATTCGGCTTTAGGTCGTTCTATGATAGAGATGTTGGGCGTGTTGGCCATTATCGGCGTGTTAAGTATTGCTGCCGTCGCCGGGTATCGTTTCGCCCTGTTGAAGTTCCGCGCCAATGA
>CALXVS010000036.1 GCA_944392145.1 uncultured Alphaproteobacteria bacterium
GACAAGACCGCATTGGGGTATGATGTAGAAGCGAATAAGTCGTATTATCCGGACGAATTTGAAGTAACGTTAAGCAATTATCCGTCAGAGGTATGTCGTGATATTTTAAAAAATTACATGATACCGTATCAGATTATCGTTTCGGGTAAGGTTTATGATCCGAGATCAGATAATTATAGCATATGTGGAGAAGACGGGGAGGGAGCCCCGGAGACACTGTTTGTGTATATGGCGGATTTAAATCAGGAAAAGGAAGAGGGATCGCCGGGAGTCAGCTACGGTTGGGGCGATTATGAATCCAGCGGTTATGAATCCAGCGGTAGTGACGGTGGTCGGGTTTGCACACCCGGAGAGGAGTTTGCGTCATATGGTCAATGTTATCCGTGCGACAGCAGCGGGATCTATTATATCAGCAGTCAGCATGAATATGAATTGTGCCGCGCGTGTGGACGCCGGATGCCAGTTGAAAGTTATTGCGTTCCGGGGTGCATGGCGGGAGAGGTATATCATGCCGGTGAAGAGAAATGTTTGAAGCCCGAGTGCGTAACGAACAGTGATTGTGGTATAGGTAGTGGGAAATATTGTAAGTTGGATTCAAGCCAAAACGGTAATTCCTGCACGGAAGCGCCGACCTATGGGACGTGTGTGTCCATCTCGGACACACCGAAGGATGTTGCCGGCGGGAGATACCAAAGGTCCGGCTGCGAAATGAACTGGTGGAGTGCACAAAACTATTGTCAGGCCATTGGGGGACGTATGGTAACGGTCGCGGATTTTGGCTGCGGCTATGATTATGTGGGTGCAGGTAAGACGGGGTATTGCAATACGGATACAACAACGTCTTTAAGTGGGACACGCTCCGCGAATATGGTGGCGTTTCAAACGGCCTTTGATGAGAGTGATAGGTATTGGACAAGCGATTCGTATAATGCGTGTAACGCTTACTACGTCGGTCTGGACACTGGTAACGTGCGCTACTACGGTCGCCACTACAGCCACAACTACTACGCCCTGTGCCGCGTCGGAGATTAGAAAAAAACAATAAAATTGTTTGTCGGCGTATTTAAACAGCTTACAAAAATTTAAGACCTTTCTTTATTTTTTCTTAAAGAAACGTCCAACGTATTTCTATGCGCGTAAACAATTTGTTTTTAAAAAATTCCGAAATTCAACAGGAACGGCACATTTATCCAATGAGTCCAACTCATTCAGCGGCACAAACCGATACTCAAGACACATATCCGGTTCTTTGATTTTCAAACTCTCCCAATCCTGAACCCGACACAGGTAAAAATAGCCATGCCACTGGGATGTTTTTTGTCCGAAAAACACATCCATTTCCGTCAAAAGAGTCAGCTTTTCGGCAGTCAAATTTAATTCTTCCTTTAATTCGCGAGCAGCGGCTTGTGCCGGATCTTCGTGCGGTTCTATTTTTCCGCCCGGAAAATTCCAACCGTCATAACCGTTTTTTTTAATTTCATGAATCATTAAAAATCCATCTTGTGATTGGATCAACAGACGAACAAATTTTTGTTGTGTCATTCGGAATCATCCTCGGATATAAGCAAAGCCGTTTGAGGCGATAAGGCGTTTTGCGGGGTTGTTGAAATATTGGTTTCAACCGCACGCAAACGACGGTTCACGGCACGCGTGCGGGTTTCTGCCTCATCCAATGTTTTATGAGCTAATTCAATGTTGCGTTTAACTTTATCCACCCACAGGGCGTATTTTTCAAATTCAGTTTTGGCTTGATTCAACACCTGCCACACTTCACCGGAGCGTTTTTGAATAGCCAGCGTGCGAAATCCCATTTGCAATGAGTTCAAAAACGCCCCCAACGTGCTGGGACCCGTGATAGATACGCGGTATTTGTTTTGAATTTCGGCCGCAAGTCCGGGACGGCGCATTATTTCGGCATAAAGGCCTTCTGTCGGTAAAAACAAAATAGCAAAATCCGTCGTCATCGGGGGATTGATATATTTTTCGGCAATGCGTTTAGCTTCACTGCGTATCCGTTTTTCAAGATCACTGCCGGCAACTTCAATCAATGCCGTATCCCCCCGATCGGCTGCCTGACACAGACGATCGTAATCTTCAATCGGAAATTTTGAATCAATGGGAATCAACACATCCCCATCGGGCAATTTGACGGCGAATTCAACCACCTCGGCCGAATGCGGACGCACGTGGGCATTTTTTATAAATTGTTCAGGGGACAGCATTTGCTCTAACAACACACCTAATTGCATTTCCCCCCATGTACCGCGCGTCTTGACATTACTTAAAACCCGTTTCAGCCCACCGACATCCGAGGCCAATGTTTGCATTTCTCCCAACCCCTGATGCACCTTTTCCAACCGCTGTGATACCAACGCAAACGATTCGCCCAACCGTTTTTCCAACGTTGTATGCAATTTTTCATCCACCGTTGCCCGCATCATCTCTAATTTGGCGGCATTATCGGCCTGCATTTTATCAAGACGGTCTTCAACTGTTTTACGAATGGAATCATTAAAGCTTAACAGTGACCGTCCTAACTCTTGCCGTAAATCTCGTGCTTCTTCACGATTTAAACGTTCCAATCGTTCCAAGTCACACCGCAAAGCATCCGTTTTGGGCGCAGTGCACAATTTGATAAGCATTCCCGCCAAAAGCATCACACATCCGCCCGTTAAAATCAAGAGGAGCTGAATCGCCGTTTCGGGCGTCAGAGAAAAAAGCATTGTTTTAGTCCTTTTCTTTTTTTTAAATCTCTTGTATAGTATAGCAAAAGGATTGGCAAATGAAACTGTTTTTTTTCTTGTCCGGTATTTTTTTTGCCTGGGCAGCCTGTGGGGAAACACTGAGTATTGATTATGAGGCACGGGGTGCGGGCATGCGATTGATGCACGGCACCATAGTTATTGAAGAAACGCCCGAAACGTATCGCGTTACATCAACAGGCCGCATGAGCGGTTTATTAGGTTGGCTTGTCGGAGGGGAAGCGGTATTTGAAACATTGGGTCGTTTCAAAAAAGACATGTTTTATCCCGATTCGTTTCGTTTAAAATCCCGATCGCGCACACGAATCGTGACATTTAAGGTAACAACGCCCACAATTGATTATCAAACGGCATTGATGCGTATGTTGGCTCTTCAAAAACCCAAAACACAATCGTTTTTGGTAGATGACGGCCGGCGGCAAATGGATTTAAGCTTTTTATACCGCGGCAAGGAAACTATTTTTGTGCAACAACGGGATGTTTTATGTGACGTGTATGATGTGACGTTACGGCGTGTATCCGGTAAAAAAGGCGGATGGTTCTTTAACCGAATGGGGGACAAGGACGATTCGCCGCTTCATTTTTATATGGGGATTGATCCCGAAACAGGACGATATATGCTTTTAAAAGCGGATTTTGAAACGACTTTATTCGGCACAATCACGATAAGTCGTTCGGACAAGGAGAAAAAATAATGGCCTTTTGCGACCGATGCTATCACGTGCTGGTCGTATTAAAATGGCCAATGGCTTTGTTGTCGCTCATGTTGATTATGCCGGGTGTCGCTGCGTTGCCGGCGGTATTTGACGGTCCCGTTTTGTGGGATCAGGTTATGTTTGCCGTTATCCCGTGCTTGATTGTATTTGTGTTATGGTTTTCTGTTTTCCCTGAATTGGGGAACAGCTTTTTAAACACATTTGAACATGAATTGACGCATTTGATTTTCGGTCTATTGACAGGTAATCGGCCGACAGACTTGGATGTGGATCAAGGTGCCGGCGCCTTTTCGTTTAAAGGGCGGGGAAATTGGTTAATGACAATTGCCCCGTATTTTTTTCCGACATTCCCGGTGTTTGTTATTTGGGCAGGCGGCATCTATCATTGGATAGGTGAAGCATTACCAACCGTTTATTGGGCGGTATTCGGCACAACGGCAGGCATGTATTTTGCTTCAACGGCCGGTGAAATTCGCACCAATCAAACCGATTTAAAACGCGTCGGATTCTTATTTTCTTTTTGTTTTTTGCCCGGTATGCATGTGCTGTCTATCGGATTGATGTTAAGTTACGCCGCTTACGGCTGGGCGGGTTTTGATTTTTATTTTGATATATTGGCCGATAAAATGATACAGTTTGGGGAACTTTTAAAATAAAATACTTGCTTTTACAAGACAAAAAGGGGTATAATACGCCCAATTAAATATTTTGACAGAGGAGAACACCATGCATCAATACAGAACGCATACCTGCGGTGCGCTACGCGCCGAAAATGCCGGCCAAACGGTCAAATTATCCGGCTGGGTGCAACGTAAACGTGACCACGGTAATTTGTTGTTTATTGATTTACGCGATAACTACGGTGTAACGCAGTGTGTGTTAGATACGGCCTCACCCGTGTTCGGTGTCTTGGAAAAAGTGCGTCCCGAATCTGTTATTACTGTTACGGGACAAGTGGTTTTACGCACCGATGCAACCATCAATCCCAAAATGGATACCGGTGAAATAGAAGTCGCCGTTGAAACGGCCGATATCTTATCGCAAGCCGATGTCTTACCGATTCAGGTTGTTGCCGAAACATCCGAATTATCCGAAGAACATCGTTTAACCTATCGTTTTTTGGATTTACGCCGTGAAAAACCGCATGCCAACATTTTACTGCGCAACAAATTTGTTTATTCGTTACGCCGTCGGATGTGGGATGCCGGGTTCAGTGAATTCCAAACCCCCATTTTAACAGCCTCTTCCCCCGAAGGGGCCCGTGACTTTTTGGTCCCGTCACGCTTGCATGCGGGTAAATTTTATGCTTTACCGCAAGCGCCGCAGCAATTTAAACAGCTGCTAATGGTATCGGGATTTGATCGTTATTTTCAAATTGCGCCATGTTTTCGGGATGAAGATTCCCGGGCCGACCGTTCTCCTGGTGAATTTTATCAATTAGATATTGAAATGTCTTTTGTAACGCAAGATGAAATTTTTGCCACTGTTGAACCTGTGATTCAGGGCGTATTCACCGAATTTGCCGGCGATCGCAGTGTATCATCGGCCCCATTTGTGCGTATTGCGTATGATGAATCAATGTTGACCTATGGAACGGATAAGCCGGATTTACGTAACCCCTTGAAAATTCAAGATGTATCTGACGTTTTTGCCGGATCCTCTTTCGGTTTGTTTGCCAAAGCCGTAGCTGAAGGCGGCTTTGTGCGGGCCATTAAAGCGCCCGGTGCCGCAAACCGGCCGCGCAGTTGGTTTGACAAAATGAATGGGTTTGCCGTTGAATCCGGCTTTGGCGGCTTGGGATACGTTACATTGGCCGACGGGGGTGCCAAAGGGCCGATTGCCAAAAATTTGGATGCACAACGACTGGAAAAGCTGTATCAGTTAACCGACTTAAAACAAGGAGACAGTGTTTTCTTTGTTTGCGGGCGCGGTGAAAAAACGGCCAAATTCGCCGGTACCGTACGCACTTTATTGGGGAATGAACTGAATTTAATTGATAAAAATCAATTCATTTTCTGTTGGATTGTGGATTTCCCGATGTATGAATTGAATGAAGAAACAGGGAAACCGGAATTTTCACACAACCCATTTTCAATGCCGCAAGGGGAAATGGATGCCTTATTGAATAAAGATCCCCTGACAATCAAAGCGTATCAGTTTGATATGGTGTGCAACGGCTATGAAATTTTATCCGGTGCAATTCGTAATCATCGGCCGGATGTTATGTATAAGGCCTTTGAAATTGCCGGTTACGGTCCCGAAGTGGTGGAAAGCAAGTTTGCCGGTATGTTAGCTGCCTTTAAATTCGGCGCACCGCCGCATGGCGGATGTGCGTTTGGGATTGACCGTTTGGTCATGTTATTAACCAATGAAGATTACATCCGTGAAGTAATTGCTTTCCCCTTAAATCAACAGGGTATGGATTTATTAATGAAAGCACCATCAACCGTAACAGAAAAACAATTGCGCGAACTGCATATCAAGTTGCGATAAGCCTCTTTAAAATTTTATAACGGGCGGTGAAAAACCGCCCGTTATTTTTATCCCGAAACGACCGCCCCCGGTGTACTTTTTCCAAAAACCAAAACCCGTTCAATACCACTCAAATCGCGATCACGGGATATGACTGAAAACCCATGTGCCTCCATCAAAGAAACCACTTGATCCCCCTGCCCCTGACCGATTTCAAAAAACACACGGCCGCCGGGTGCCAACAAATTCCCGACACAGGCGGCTAATGTCCGATAGGCCGACAAACCATCCGACCCGCCATCCAATGCCACCCGCGGATCATACAACCGCACATCGGGTGCCAATAAGTCAATATCATTTGTTTTAATATACGGCGGATTAGATACGATCACATCAAAAACGCCCCAATCTTGTCCAAAGTCCGATGCCGTAAAATCACCTGTTCTTAATTGAATACGCTTACCAAAAGGTTTTGTATTGCAGGCAGCAACAGCCAATGCCGCCGGTGATATATCCACACCGATACCGGTAGCATGCGCATATTCATCCAATAGCGAGGTCAATAAACATCCACTGCCCGTTCCGATATCCAAAAAACGCAGCGGTATTGTTTTTTCGGGATAGAACCGTAAAACGGCTTCAATCAACGTTTCCGAATCAGGACGCGGATCCAATACATCTTTTGTGACAACGAAATCCCGCTTCCAAAAACCACGAAGGCCGATGATTTTTGATACCGGCTCCCCCCGTAACCGCCTGGCAACAAATTCTTGCAAACGCGCCTCATCATCTCCGGCGGCTTTAATCAATCGGCGAGCATCCGGCCGCGGTGTATCCGATACCGCCCCTAATTGCCGTGCAACCGTTTCAATGTCCATTTATTCCATTTCCGCCAATCGGGCCATTTGATCTTCCATGACCAAGGCTTCAACAAAATCATCCAATCCGGCCCCGTCCAACACCTCAGCCAACTGATACGACGTTTTATTGATTCGGTGATCGGTTACTCGTCCTTGGGGGAAATTATAAGTGCGAATACGTTCGGAACGGTCACCCGATCCAACTTGATTTTTACGATTTTGGGACCGTTCTTTATCCAATGCCTGACGCTGCCGGTCATATAATGCGGTTCTTAAGCGTGTTAAAGCTTTTTCCTTATTTTTAAACTGGGACCGTTCTTCCTGACATTCAACGGCAATGCCGGTGGGTTTATGCACGATACGAATGGCCGAATCGGTTTTGTTGACATGCTGGCCCCCCGCTCCTGAAGCACGACATGTTGTTATTTCCAAATCGGCTTCGTTTAACCGCACATCCACTTCCTGCGCTTCGGGCAAAACGGCAACGGTTGCGGCCGACGTATGAACCCGTCCGCCGGCTTCGGTTTCCGGCACCCGCTGCACCCGATGAACACCGGATTCAAATTTCAAAGCGGCATAAACCGACGCACCGGAAATTTGAGCAACGGCCTCTTTATACCCGCCTAATCCCGTTTCATTCAACGTCAACACTTCAAACCGCCATTTTTTCAAAGCGGCATACCGTTCATACATGCGAAACAATTCGGCTGCGAATAAGGCGGCTTCCTCCCCTCCGGTGCCGGCGCGCACCTCTAAAATAACATTACGGTCATCCGCTTCATCCCGCGGCAACAGCAAAATCTGAATTTCCTTTTCCAACGCCGGAAGTTGTTCTTTTAACCGATAATACTCTTCGCTGGCCATTTCGCGCATGTCGGCATCCAAACCGGCATCGGAACGCATCGCCTCAGCCTCGGCCAAGTCAGACACCATTTTTTTATAGGCAACCCCCGCCCGATTCACGGCCTCTAATTCATTCAACTCTTTTGACAATTTAACAAAGGTATCTCCGTCCAATTGTTCCGACAGCAACGCCGTCACTTCTTCATGGCGCCGCATAATCGTGTCTAATTTTTGCTCTAACTCCATCTGTCACCTTTAAATAAAAATGTTTACTCGCTATTGAACAGCAGCCTGCTCGGGAACGGCATTCAAAACTTCCTCTATCATCAGCGGCGATTGAACTTCCGGAAACGAATCCTCACGCATTTCAATGGTGGCATCATCCGTCACATCGTCATTGGCAGACGTTACATCCACAACGGGCAAATGCCGGCGCAACAGTTCTTCATCCAGACCGCGAGCCAGTAAATACCATGAAACATAAAATACAAAAATAAGCACCATTAACCGAAAAATAAGCTGCATTGTCGGTAATTTATTTTTCCGTTCGGCAACCGGCACGGTGGGGTGAGGCACTTTCATCCCCGATGTTTCTTCGTAAAAACGCGCCATCAAACGCCGTTCATCCAAATTTAAAAAACGGGCATAAGACCTTAAAAAGCCTGCACCATATGTCAACCCCGGGAACGCATAATATTGACCGTTTTCCAAGGCAGACAGATATACTTCTTTAATCTTTAAAGATTGTGAAACCTTGGATAACGGTATATGTTGCGCTTCGCGCGCATGACGTAACACACCGCCCAAAAACAAATCATCATCCGGTGTTTTAGGACGTGTCACCGCGGTTGTTTGCCTTGACAATGTATCCAAATCCAAATGGACAAGTTTTTTTTCCCGCCGACGCGGTATTTTAATTTTATTCAGCACTTTGTTCATGTCTTTTATCATAATTTTTTTTACCCGTTTGTCCAGTGTTTTATTGATAATATAAATAAAACAATGCAAAAACCGCCGCAATTCCCAACGCCGGACCAAAGGGCCCCATCCCTTGGCGACGCACGAATGACCAAGCAGAAAACAACATAAACGAAATCAGCAGCGCTAAATTTAACCCATACGCTCCCAACCACGCCCCCAATGCCGTCAACATTTTAACATCACCGGCACCGAAAACCGCCCGATGAAAAAATGTCATGACAATAACAGCCACAACCGAAACACCATATCCGAAAAAAGCCCCCGTCAAACTGTCAGTCATGGTTAAAAAGTGCCCCTGATGTGCCGCCAAAAACCCAAGTAATAATAACGGTATTGTGACAAAATCGGGCAACAGGCAAAATTGTTGATCAATCACGATTCCCAGCGCGACAAAATAAATAAATACCATCGCCCACACATGCATTTGTGAGGGCAAAAAAAGACCTGTTGCTATGGCTAAAGCCGCCAAAGTTATACCCCAAGCGAAAGAAACAACCATCATTTTGCCCCATTTACGCCGCAATCGTGCGGTTTTAGCGGGGGTACATGCTATTGGCCACCGTGGCCGATGCCACAGGCGCACCAAAATTGTTCCCGGATCGGCCGGCAACACCTTACCAAAGCGCGAGGCAACTGCCGGCAAGATTAATCCCAGAAAAAAAGAAATCAGTGTTATCCATACCATGGTTTCAGTTATAAAGAAAAAATCTTTCCGTGGCAAGATTTTTCTTTTCATTCGCCCCAAAAAAAAGTATAATTCGCTTTATTCAAGATAAATTAACAAAATAAAGGAGCATGAAAATGATCAGAGAACAACTGAAAACCCGCCTGGTTGAGGCATTAAAATCAAAAAATGAAACAGCCGTGTCTACGTTACGGCTGATTAATGCGGCCATCAAAGACAAAGATATTGCCGCCCGTCCCGCCGGCAATGCGGATGGCATTGACGACACAGCCATTTTAAACCTGATGCAATCCATGATCAAACAACGGCGCGAAAGCATTGATATGTATTTAAAGGGCGGTCGCCCCGAATTAGCTGCCGCCGAACAGGCAGAAATTGATATCATTGCCGGTTTTTTACCCAAGCAGATGGACGAAGCCGAAATGACGGCAGTCATTCGTGAAACGATAGAAAAAACCGGTGCCGCCGGCATGAAAGATATGGGTAAAGTCATGGGTGCTTTAAAAGCCGCCTATTCCGGCAAAATGGATTTTGCCGCCGCCTCGGCAAAAATCAAATCTTTATTGTCTTAAACCGTTTTTTTAAAAAGAGCAGGATCACCGATGAATTTTCCGCCGCGTTTTTTGGATGAGCTGCGCGATCGGGTTGTTTTATCCGAAATTGTCGGACAAAAAGTGCGCCTGACAAAAAAAGGGCGGGAATTTTCCGGCTTATGCCCGTTTCATCGGGAAAAAACGCCTTCGTTTACCTTAAACGATGATAAGGGGTTTTACCATTGTTTCGGGTGCGGGGCACACGGTGATGCGTTTTCTTTTTTAATGGAACACGATAAAATGCCGTTTACCGAGGCGGTTGAGTATTTGGCCGCTCGTGTGGGATTACCCCTGCCCAAACCATCCCGTCAAGAAGCCAAAAAAGAAAAAACGCGTCATAAATTATCCGATATTATGGAAGCGGCCTGTGTTTTTTTTCAAAAGCAATTGTTTTCCCCTGCCGGCGAAACGGCCCGCACCTATTTAAAAGGACGCGGTATTACCGGTGCGATTGCCAAACAATTCCGATTGGGATACGCCCCCATGGGATCTGCTTTAACCGCACATCTGGAAAAAATGGGATTTGATAAAAACGATTGCCGTGCTTTAGGATTGTTGGCGTTAAACGAATCGCAAAACCGATGGCATGACTATTTTTATGACCGCGTCATGTTTCCGATTTTGGATCGGCGCCGGCGGGTTATCGGATTTGGCGGTCGGTTGATGACCAAGGGGGAACCCAAATATCTGAACTCACCGGAAACGGAACTGTTTCATAAAGGGGAACAGCTTTACGCCCTGTCTCAGGCGATTGAAACCATTCGTAAAACCAATTCGGCGGTGTTGGTAGAAGGATACATGGACGTCATCGCCCTGCATGCCGCCGGATTCACAAACGCCGTTGCCCCGTTGGGGACGGCCTTAACGGAACAGCAAATTAATCTGCTGTGGACCTGTTGCGATGAACCGACAATTTGTTTTGACGGGGATACGGCCGGCCGTAAAGCGGCCGTGCGGGCGTTAAATCGTGCTTTACCGATTTTAAGCCCCGGCAAATCACTTCAATTTGTTTTATTGCCCGATGGATATGATCCCGATGATATGATTCGCAAAAAATCACCCGATGCGTTTCAAAAAGCACTGGAAGGCGCTAAGCCCGCAACATTCATGCTGTGGAACACACTGATGGAAGGCCGGCGGCTGGATACCCCCGAACGTCTGGCTAAATTTGAAACAGACGTCAAAGAAACCGTTTCAAAAATTAAAAATAAAACCGTGCGCAGCTATTATCAAAAAGCATTTAAAAATAATTTGTGGCAATTAGGGCGTCAAAAAACAGGAAAAAACCTGTCATTTCAAAAACAATCTTTGCCAAAACCCACCCCGAATGCCGCCTTGGCACGCATGTTGTTGGCATACGCTTATCGGTATCCCGAAACACTTGAAACAATCAGTGACGAACTGTCAGACATTCATCTGCCCGATCCGGCATTAGCCACTGCTTTGCAACAAATTTTAAGTTTGTGCGTTACTGCGCCCGAAACGGACGCTTCAAAGATGGAACAAGCCCTGGGACAAACTGTTCGTCCTTTAATCGCGGCCGAAATAGAAATGCTTGATACCTCTGAAAGAACCGCCGATGACGTAAAAAGTGAATTAAGTGTCCTTATCAACCGCACGCAAATAGATGCCATTAAAGAAGATATTTCCCAAAAAACACGCCTTTGGGCGGCCTCGGGCGATTCAGTCCTGTGGGATGAAATTTGCCTTTTAAAAAAAGAAATTGAAAAAAGAAGCTGTTAAACAAAATTTTATTGACATTTGACAAAAAAAAGCATATCATATTGCAATATTATTTATCTTTCCCTTTTAATTAAAGAAAGTTTGACGCGATATGATGCAAAATGCGACGAATGAAGAGGCACAGTTTCTTGACACAAACGGCGCCGGATCAAAATCTTTGATGAAAAAATTGATTGCCAAGGGAAAAGAGCGCGGCTTTGTATCAGTAACCGAATTAAAAAAGTGTCTGCCCGCCGAATCGCAGTCCGAAGAATCAATGGAATTGATTATGTCATCGTTCAGCGATATGGGCATCAACGTTATTGATGGCAGCGAGGATATCACCGATTTAACCGAAAGCATGACTGCCGTTTCGCATACAGGGAGCGTTACGCAAGACGACAGCCCGGAAGCTGAACAAAACAATCGTGTTAATGATCCTGTCCGCCTGTATTTAAGGGAAATGGGCGGTGTTGAATTGTTATCGCGCGATGGTGAAATCGCTATTGCCAAACGGATCAGCGCCGGTTTTGATGTCATGATCGGTGGGTTATCCGAAAGTGCACAGGCCATGAAAGAAATCTCATCATGGCACGATCGTTTGACAGATGGTTCCTTATTATTGCGCGACGTGATTGATTTGGAAACAACTTTTGAAACCGCTCCCAATAAAGAAGAAATGGAAAAGGCGGAAAAAATTCGTAAATCTGCTTTAAGTGCTTTAAAAGCCGACACGAATAAATCAAAGGTTACAACCATACCAACATCAAACGAAGCAACTGTTTCGGCGGATGATGACCTTTCCGGCACAGTACCAGGAAGTGACGGTTCAAATGATGCCGAGGCAGAAACGAATAAAGAGGATGATTTTTCCGATTTGGACATAGATGATGATACCGAAAAAAAGCCGGTAAATGATCCTGACAGTGAAGAGGATGAGGATGAAGAAAGCGATAGCGGTTCTTTGTCGGTTGACCAAATGGAATTATCCTTAATGCCCCAGGTATTGGATGTGTTTAAGCAAATTGCCGGGGTATATCAAAAATTTAAAAAAGTGCAAAAAGCCCGATTGGATTTGTTTTTGCGCGGTAAATTTGTTCCCGAAACGACCGAAGAAAAATATGTTCTGTTTAAAAATCAATTGACAACCCTTTTAAAAAGCATTCATTTAAATCCGTTAAAAATAGAACAACTGATTGATGAGGTCAGCGAAACCAATCAACGTTTGATGATGTTAGAGGGAAAACTGTTACGCTTGGCAACTGCCAGCAAAATTGACCGAGATGACTTTTTAAAATTTTATCACGGTCATGAAACGGATCCCAAACTGTATGCGGCCGCCAGGCAAAAGGGGCAAGAAAAAGGGTGGCATGACTTGTTGACCCGCCATGGGAAAGAGTTGAAAGAGATTTTGTCTTCCATTCAAGGAATTGCCGACGAAACAAAAATGCCGATTGCGGAATACCGCCGAATGGTCGCGATGGTTAAAAAGGGACGTCAGGAAACCAATAAAGCCAAACAAGAAATGATTGAGGCCAACTTGCGCTTGGTCATTTCCATTTCCAAAAAATACACCAACCGCGGTTTACAGTTTTTAGATTTGATTCAAGAGGGGAACATCGGCTTGATGAAAGCGGTGGACAAGTTTGAATATCAGCGGGGTTATAAATTTTCAACATATGCCACATGGTGGATTCGGCAATCCATTACACGCGCCATCGCAGATCAGGCACGCACCATTCGCATTCCCGTTCACATGATTGAAACAATCAATAAAATGTTGCGCACAAGCCGTCAGATGATGCTTGAAACCGGACACGAACCCACACCGGAAGAATTGGCACCGCGCATCAATATGTCGGTTGATAAAATCAAAAAAGTCATGAAAATTGCCAAAGAACCGATTTCATTGGAGACACCTGTCGGTGATGAAGACGATTCGCATTTGGGTGATTTTATTGAAGATAAAAATACCATCCAACCCTTGGAAGCAGCAATTCAAACAAATTTGCGTCAATCCTGCACCGCGGTGCTTTCCACGTTATCTCCGCGGGAAGAACGGGTGTTGCGCATGCGCTTTGGCATTGGGATGAACTCGGATCATACACTGGAGGAGGTTGGTCTGCAATTTGCCGTTACCCGCGAACGCATCCGCCAAATTGAAGCCAAAGCTTTACGTAAATTAAAACATCCCAGTCGGTCCCGTAAATTGCGCAGCTTTTTAGAAGATAACTAAAAAAGCGCGTTGTTCCAATCAGAACAACGCACTTTTTTTAGTTTCAAGAGGGGGAACGGGAAGAGTTGATACCCCCTCTCGCCCTAAAAAAGGATTTATGGTCTCGCTGTTGTAGTCGTCGCGTCTGTTTTAGACATGTCGATTTGATTCCAGGCCATTTCTACAAGCTTTGAACTTGCAATAGACTTAACAGCTTCCTGAACACCGGGAGAGCAATTACCCTCTATTGTTACAACGCCCGCGTTAGTCGCAGTCATCGCGTTCACACAACCACCGACGTTACCCGTGATGTTTAAATCATTGAACGTTGCGGTAGCAGTACCGCCATTGATGTTTTTCGTCATACCGATAACGGCCAATTTCGCGGCTGTATCTATAATTTCATTGGCGCGATAGCGGTTCATCGCAATGGTGTAACCGGCAATACCGCCGATTGACAACACACCGATAATTGCTAATACGCCCAACATTTCTACCATTGAACGACCGGATTCATTATTCATTTTCATATTTTTAAATCCCCATTTATTTGGTTTAAAACAAAAAAATATACTTTAACAAAGTATAAATCAACTGAACCGACTCGGGGAAACCGACTCGGAATATATCCTATAACAGAATATATTTTTACTTTTAACAAACTGTTTTAACTTTGTCAATCCCATTTTAGAATTTTTTTGTGGACTGATGATATTTTTTTTAGACAAATTCTAAAACCATTTTTTTAATCCAACCTCATAAAAAAAACGCCCCCTTAACAGGGGCGCTTTTTTAACTGGTGCCGATTGTCCCAATTCCGCCTAAAAAACAAG
>CALXVS010000037.1 GCA_944392145.1 uncultured Alphaproteobacteria bacterium
ACTGATGCGACAACGACAACGCCCTCATGTTCAGTTCATTCATCGTTTCATTTGCGCGATACTTCACCAACGCCCACCGATAGCCACCCACACCTGCAATACTTAACACGCCGATAATGGCCAACACCCCCAACATCTCTATCATAGAACGACCTAAAACCGAATCGTATCTGCACTGTGATAAAGCTCTTTTGTTGGGGAAGATATCCCCAACAAAAGAAGCGGTATTATTTGCCCTGGATCCTCGCATACGCAAGGATGACATTTGAGATTGCGTCAACGTCTGTGACAACTTGTTCTCATTCGCGATACGCCTCTGGCCGTTATACTCCGCTTTAACCCCTTTTACCTTAACCCATACCTTTTTAAATATGTTCCACATGCAACCTCCCATAAAACAGCTTGGTTTCAACCTGTTCTTTATGTTACATAAAGGAACCTTTTTGTAACGCCCGAAATCCACAAAAACAAATAACGGGATTTTTTTGTCCTAACACACTTATTTAAAAGCAAAATCAGTTAATTTTTCTTTTTTTCAAAAATCATAAAAAAACAGTTGCAAATAATGGTTCCTTTTTGTAACGATTCTATTTTTAAGATAAGTCGCTATTTTACTTAAAAAAAAGGACACTCACATGAAAAAACGCTGCCACACAAAAGAAAACTCATTGCAATTAAATTTAAAAAGGAGTAATTTTATAATCTGTCACATACTTACTTTTATGATGGGGAACAGCATATGAGATATACATTAAACATCGGTTTAAAAATTAAACAACTGCGTCAGGAAAAAGGCTTGTCACAAGAGGAACTGGCCAATAAGATTCATTGCAGTTCCAAAACCATCAGTAATTTGGAAAATGACAAATATCTTTCCGACTTATATCAAATCATCAATATCTGTGATGTTTTAGGAACGGATCTGGATCGTGTGTTTTCTGTTAACTCACAAGAATCCGAGTTATTTCAAGGTAGTTGTGAGCAATATCCATTTTTTACGATACAATTGCCGAAGAACAGAACATATTCTCAATCGCATCGGCACAGCTTGGACTTTATTTTAAAACGCCTGCCTCATTTGACAGAACATCGGGCGTGTCCTCTGAAAACACTGATAAGCCTTTGGTGAAAAAGATTCTAAAAAAAGCGTGTTGATTTTAGGTTTCTTCCCACACGAAATTGTGTTATACTTAAAAAAATTGTTCGGATAAGGATTCTTTATGAAACACGTAAAACACAAAGATGCACTTTCCATGACGGGTATCATACGGCATTTAAACCGACAAAAAACATCCGATACGTCCCGTCTCCGTCCGACGGATAAATTTATCAACAGACGTTTTCATAAAAATGTCTTAACCGTAACGGCCGAAATCACCGGTATGGATGCCATGGGTGATTTGCTGGCACGCCCCATGGATGCGGAAGAGGCAAAACACATCCCGCAAATCACCCTTATTGCGGATCATGTCAAGCCGCCGGTCGGTATAGGAGACATCGTTCGTTTACGGGTTCACGCCCTTAAAAACAATCAATATGAAGGGGAGGCGTTAAAACGCATCAGTGCTCAACAAAATAAACTTGTCGGTGTTTTTGAAAACGGATTTTTCACCCCGACCGACAGGCGCCTAAAACGCACGTTTAAATTGGCAAAAGCACCTGACACACTTAAAAACGGCGACTTGGTCATGGCCGACATCCCCTCTTCATACGATTTTGACACCAACGCTGTATTTGTGCAAAAATTGGGAAATTTATCCGATTCATTTGCTCCCACGTTGATTGCGTTGAACAATCACAATTTATCCGAAACGTTTCCCGAATCGGTATTAAAGGAGGCGCGCCGTTTTACCGTCCCCGCTACTGCGGATAAAACACATCCCGATAAGACGCATATCCCGTTTGTCACAATTGACGGTTCCGATGCCCGCGATTTTGACGATGCCGTGTTTGCCGAACAAGACCCTGACCCACAAAATAAGAACGGTTGGCATGTCATGGTTGCCATTGCCGATGTGGCATATTACGTTCGTCCCGGTTCGGCATTGGATAAAGAGGCCTATCGGCGCGGTAATTCGGTTTACTTCCCCGACCGTGTGGTTCCTATGCTGCCTTTTGAATTATCGGCCGGTGTTTGCTCGCTTAACCCCAACGAAAAGCGATATGCCCTTATATGTGATTTAAAATTGGATAAAAACGGTGATAAAATAAGCCATACGTTTAAGCGTGCCCTCATTTGTTCAAAACATCGTTTAACGTATGACAGGGTTCAAGCCATGCTTAATCGCGAACTGCCCCCGCCACCGGGACTTGAAGCAGAACTGGCCGCACTTGAAAGCGTCTATCATCTGTTGGCCCGCCGACGCCGGGAACGGGGTGTTTTAAATATTGATGTACCGGAACGTCAAATTACCCTGACCGCGACAGGTCACGTTGCCCGAATCGCGTTACGCGAACAAACCGACAGCATGAAACTGATTGAAGAACTGATGATTTTGGCAAACGTGGCTGCCGCCGAAATATTAGAAGAAAAAAAAGCCCCTGTCATGTATCGGGTGCATGACAGACCCAGCCTTGAAAAAATAGAAACCTTTAATCACTTTTTACAAACACTGCCGATACCGATAAAAGCGTTCCGGCAAGCGTCGGATCCGGTTGCATTCAATGCCCTTTTAAATCGGTTTGATAACCGTGCCGAACGATTCGCTGTCAACGAATCCGTTTTACGGACACAATCTCAGGCCTGCTACACACCCGATAACATCGGGCATTTCGGGTTGGCTTTAACGCGTTACGCCCACTTTACATCCCCGATTCGGCGGTATGCCGACGTGATGGTTCATCGGGCCTTAATTCGGGCCTTGCATCTGGGCATCGGTGGTTTAACCCAAGATGAGGAGGCAATTTTTACAGACATTGGGGAACACATCTCTCATACCGAACGGCAAGCGGCCAGTGCCGAACGGGATGCCGCCGACAGATATGTTTCTTTGTTCATGCAAGATAAAATCGGTGCTGTTTTTGAAGCCATTGTTGCCTCGGTCACCGAATTCGGCTTGTTTGTTCGCACAAATGACAGTTTTGCCGACGGATTTGTTCCGTTACGTGCCCTAACGGATGATTTTTATGATTTTGATGTCGAGCACCTGACACTCATCGGCCGAAACGGGGGATGTTGCTATCGTTTGGGGGACCGCGTTCAAGTCATTCTGCGTGAAGCCTCTCCCTTAACAGGGGGCTTAATTTTTAGTATAAAACACCCCAACAGGAAACACCCCTCCAAACAACATAAAAAAAAGCGTTAATTTTAAAAATTAATTATACAACGGTGAATTTTGAAGCATATAATATAAAATTACCCCAATGATTGCGGCAATGATTAAAAAATGCTGGAACGGCGTCATCATAGCGATAAACTCCTTTTATCAAAAAAACAAGATGAAATTGTATCTGTTTTTTTGAAAAAAGGCTAGCATTTTTTATACAATATGCATATAATGGGCTCATGAAGCAAAAATTAACGATTTATCCTGTAAACGAATTTGACGGCTTGCGACGTGCGGGGCGACTGGCTGCCGAAACATTGGACTATATCACACCGTTTGTCAAACCGGGGGTATCAACCGGACGGTTGGATCAGCTGTTGGAAGAATTTATGCGCGATCACGGGGGTATACCGGCAACAATCGGTTATCACGGATACACAAAGGCCAGCTGTATTTCTCCCAATCACGTTATTTGTCATGGTATTCCCAGTGAAAATAAAATCCTGCAAACCGGGGATATCATTAACATTGACATTACCGTTATTTTGGATGGCTGGTTCGGTGACACATCACGCATGTATTATGTGGGCAAACCGTCGGTGAAGGCCAAACGATTGGTTGAAACAACCTATATGACCATGATGGCGGGAATTGAACAATGCCGCCCCGGCAATACCACCGGTGATATCGGGCATGCCATGCAACAAGTGGCGGCCGGCGAAAATTTTTCGGTTGTTATGGATTTTTGCGGCCACGGTATTGGACGGGTTTTTCACGGATTACCAAACATTTTAAATTACGGTGTCCCGGGCACAGGAACAAAATTGGTTCCCGGGCTTGTTTTCACGGTTGAACCCATGGTCAACATCGGCACACACCAGACGCTTATTTTATCCGACGGTTGGACCGCTATTACAAAAGACCGGTCTTTGTCGGCACAGTTTGAACATACATTAGGCATCACCGAAAACGGATATGAAATTTTCACACTATCCCCTAAAGGATATACATATCCGCCCTACCAAGACTGACACCATGACTGATACATCCGATACAATCGTCTTAACAAAAAACAATGCCGGGCATCGGATACGATTGCAGCAAAAAATGTTGGAACGCGGCATTGAGGCTTTTGAAGATTATGAATTTCTGGAATTGATTTTAACGCGTGCCATTCCGCAACGAGATGTAAAGCCATTAGCCAAAGAGTTGATTAAACATTTTGGTTCTGTTCCAGCGGTATTATACGCTTTACCCGAAGATTTGATGAAGTTTCCCTATGTGAAAGAATCCGTGGTTTGTCTGTTCAAAATTATCGTCGCCGCCTCACAGCGTTTAACCCATTATGATTTGAAAAAAGCACCGATTCTGGATAATTGGGAAAAGTTGGAAGATTACTGCTTGCTAATGCTTTCTGCCGAAACAATTGAACATTTCTATATCCTTTATTTAGACACACGACATAAATTAATCACGGTGGAAGAACACCAGCGCGGCACTTTAAATCATGCCCCGATTTACCCGCGCGAGATTTTAAAACGTGCCCTTAATTTAAATGCCAAAGCTTTGGTTCTGGTCCACAATCATCCGTCGGGCAATCCCGAACCGTCACGGGCCGATATCCGTTTGACCCAAACATTGGATGATATCGTGTCCCCGCTTGAAATTTCAATTCACGATCACCTGATTATCGGTAAAGAGCATCAGGTTTATTCGTTCCGAAAACACAATTTATTTGATTTAAGATAAATTTTTAAGGGCGCCGCACATCGGCCCGATGTGATTCTAACACCCCGAAAATCATTTCAAGTGCCTTGTCGGTATCGCTTTCTTTTTGGGCAGCGCCCGCCTCTTGCAACAAATGCCGTGTTTTTTTCAACAAAGCATCTGTCATTTGTTCTTTCATTTCACGACCGGAATTTTCGCGGATAATATCCAACCGAAAATGAACTGCATCGGTTTTATTTTGAATACGCTCCCGCAATTGATCGGCGGCCTGTTGCTTTAAAAAGGCAATTTCTTTTTTGCCTTCATCCAAAACGGCCTGCCGTTCTTTTTCTTTATGTGCCGTATGCGCCTTATATTTATTCAATAACGCCTGCGCCTTGGCACACAAGGCATCTGCTTGATGCACTTCATCGGCAATTTTATCGGCCCGTGCTTTGCCCCAATTTTTCAAATAACGGCTTAACGGCCGGACGGCAGCCGCCACAACACCGACGAATGCCACACTCATCCAAAACTCAGGGCTACTTAGAACAGATTGAACTTCAATCGGAAAACTCATACCTGGTTCCCCTTTGCGTGAAAAAATTTATCCGCCAACCGATTTGCCACAACAGCAGCGATTTTATCCGATTCTGCTTCCAACCGATTTTTGGACGCTTCAATTTTCGTTTCGGCCTCTTGAATCAATCCCCGTAATTGGCGATCATGTTCAGCCTCGGCGGCTGTTCCGGCACGTGTGATATCGGCATAGGCCACACGCACCTGTTCATTTTTAATCCGTGTTGCATCTGCCATAAAGGCATCATAATCATGCATCAGTTTTTCGGCCTGTTCATTCAACCGGGCAGCCTTGGCCAATGTGTCATCAATCCGCCGGCGTCGTTTGGCAAAAATATCATTCAACGCCGGAAAAATGACCAATGACACCATAAAGAATAAACAGCCGAAACTTATCAACATCCAAAAAGCTTGGCTTAAATAGGATGTGATTTCAAACTGAGGCATCGTCTTTCATCCCAATTACATATACAATAAAACGATAGCCAACCCCAACGCATACAGGGCAATCGCCTCGGTAATGGCCGCACCGCCCCATGCAAACAACGACACATCATTTTTAACATTCGGATTCCGACTGACCGATGAAATAATCGTTGTCCAGATAGAGGCCACACCTTTCGCCACCCCAAACATCACCAAAGAAATTAACCCGACCGACAAATACTTTGCCGCTTCGGCGATATATTGCATAGATTCCGCTTCCATTTTCTTCTCCTTAAATTTAATGTGAATGAACGGCTTCGCCCAGATAAATACTGGTTAAAATTGTGTAAATATACGCCTGTAAAAAGGCGATACCCAGCTCAAATATAATCAAAATACAGACGAATAGCAAGGGAAAAACACCAATCAAACCCGATGAAAAAACAAAACCGGCCAAAATTTTCAATAAAATATGCCCGACAATCATATTCATCACCAACCGCACGGTTAAACTAAAGGGTTTTGCCAAAAACGAAATCAATTCAATCGGTATCACAATCGGCGCCAAGACAAGGGGGATCCCTTCGGGCATAAAGGTTTTAAACCATTTAAATCCTTTGTGATATAGACCAACGCAAACCGACACCCCCAATCCCAGTAATGCAAACACCCCGACCGGGGCCAATTGGCTGGTAAATGTGAAACTATAAGGAAACAGCCCCAGGACATTTCCCATAAAAATCATAATAAATACACTGAAAATAAACGGCAAATAGGCTTCATACCCGGCCCCAATGGAATCTTTGGCCGTTGATTTGATAAAGCCAAACAACGCTTCGACGATGCTTTGCCCCGTCGCCGGAACCAATGCCCGATGCCGAATCAAAAGCCATAAAAGGGTACTGCCCAATAACACAGACAACACCATAAACAAGGATGAATTGGTAAACGATAAATTCGCTCCGTTTAAGTCAATCGGAACCAATGTTTTAACCGTAAATTGGTGCAACGGATTCATAATTATTTTTCCTTTTTATCCCGCGATAAGGCGTATCGCACAACCGTCCATAACCCCGCAATACCACCTAAAATCGTCAACCCGGCCACCCATAATACCGATGCGCCAAAATATGACCGTATCAAAAGTCCCAATGCCAAACCAATCAACACGCATCCGAACAAGTCTGTTAACAAGTTAATCGTCACCCCATAACCGTCAGAAAGCTTTTTCAAGCGCCCCGGCCGGTCTTTTTTCCGCAAAGCGGCATTGATCTCCCGGGACAAATTTTGTGTTTCTTGGGTCATGATATCAATCCAAAGCGCGTTCCAATCCGCTTAAAACCACATTGGCATCTGCCCCGACAAATGTTTGGGGAACCCCTTGTTTCAACAAAACGGTGGTTGGCATACCCTGCACGTTGTAAAGCCGGGCCAAATTATCCCGCTGTTCTTTAATGCTTTGTTGCAACTTTTTATCCGCCAAACACCGATTCACATCCGTTTCACTCATACCCAAAAGCCGTGCATATCCAATCAGCTTTTGCTTGGGATTATCACCATACGCCCAAACCCCCTGATTTTCATATAACACTTTCAAAAGCGCTTCATACTGCTCCTGTGGCACACAACGCGATAACATCGCCCCTGCCATAGCCCGCGCATCATAGGCCATATCAACAAAGACAAGCTTAGCCTTACCGGTCTTAATAAATCGTTCTTTTAAGGTTGGCAAAACTTCCTCATGATAATGGGCGCAATGGGGACATGTGAAAGATGAAAACAAATAAATCGTTGCCGGCGCCTTTTCATCCCCGACTGTTTTCAAATCCGCCGCCCCAGCAACAGAACACCCGAATACCATCCCTATTCCGGCGACGGCGGCCCAAAAACGTTTCATCTTAAACTCCTTTTTTAATTTTTCCGATTGCCTAAAAAGGACAACAAATACATAAACAAATTGATAAAATCAAGATATAGTGCAAGGGCACCGGAAATGGCCTTAGCCTCGCGTACGTCAGCCGCATCTGCTTCGGCATACATCATTTTTAACTTTTGCGTATCATATGCCGTTAAACCAGCAAACAAAAACACGCCGACAACTGAAATTAAAAAACTGACTCCGGAAGATTTTAAAAACAAATTAACAACAATCACCAAAATCAACCCGATTAATCCCTGATACAAAAAACGACCCAAAGCACTTAAATCACGCTTGGTTGAATTGCCATAAAGGCTGAGCGCGGCAAATGATCCGGCCGACACCAAAAACGTGCGCACAATGCTTTCCCCTGAATAGAGCAAAAAGATATTGGAAAGCGACACGCCCATTAACGCGGAAAACAACCAAAACAACCCCTGTGCCGCCGACAAATTCAATTTATTCAACTGTGACCCGATCATAAAAATCAAAACCAGCGGTGATAAAATAGCAATCCACCCAAGCACAGAATACGTTAAAACGCCCCCTTGTTGGATGGTATAAAACACCGATACAAGTGGTTCTTTCGCAGCGGCATAAGCCGACAATCCCGACACGACTAAACCACCGGCCATAAAATTATACACACGCGTTAAATATGCCCTGAATCCATCAGAAACACGTTCAACGGCGGTAACATTTGATGAGTTTATTGGTTCCATTTGTTTCTCCTTAAAAAAAATAACGACTCTTTAACATATAAACAAATTTTAAACGAAAGGCAAGTCTATCTAATACCTAACGCTTTTTTATCGGCATAAAGCATGCCCTGCATTATCCATAAAATCAAAATTTACAGTCCCACTGCTTAAATCAATATTATACCCGTATTGGGCATCTTTTTGCTGATCACTCCACACATAATATGCTTCTAATTGCCGATATAAATCTTTCAATATCGGACTGTCACACCGACCGTCTTGAATATTCTGTTCCGAACACCCCAATTCAGCCAATGTCGCCCGCTTTAACCCATGCGAGGCACAAAATGCGTCAACACTCCAAAAGTCCATGTAAAAGACTGACAACACCCATCCGCCAGCTGTTTTTGCCTGATTTGAGCGGCAATATCCCCTTTCAGGGCGCATTTCATGACTGTAGCCCGTTGAACTGACGTCTAAATTACAAAACTGTTGTGTCCCACATGCTGTATTGTCCTGGCACGGCACAACACCAAACGCAATAGCAGCATCTTGTTTCAATGCTTCCGCTTCGGCTGTTTCGGCATTCGGGAACCCTGGAACGGACCAACTTTCGGAACGCAGCGGATTTAAAAATAACAAAGCAACACACCCGAAAAACAAGGCCAATAAAAATCCCGCCGACAGCACGCGCCTTGACGCAAAAAATGATTCTTCACGTTTACAGCCCATAACATAACCTCCTCGCATATAAAAAATGATGTTTATTGTGTCTGAAAAAAAGAAAAAAGTCAAGCATACATAAAAAAAAGCCTTTTAAAAAGGCTTTTTTGTAAAAAAGGAACTTTATTTAAGCCGTCTTATATTTTCGGGAAAGCAAAGATTCCTCATATGCGTCCAAATCAACAATTTCATACGCTGTTTTATCCGCTATCAACCGCCGCAGCAACTGATTCGTGTGCGCATGGCCGGATTTAATACCCGAAAAGCGGCCAATAATCGGCATACCCAACTGGTATAAATCACCGATAGCGTCCAACGTCTTATGAACGACAAATTCATTTTCTGAACGCAACCCCTCTTTATTCAAAACACAATCTCCATCCACAACAACCGCATTATCCAAAGAACCGCCACGCGCCAACCCCATAGATTGCAACATCTCTACTTCCTGCGCAAAACCGAACGTGCGGGCATATGCGACAGAATCGGCAAACGTGCGTTCCGACAATGTAATGGAGTATTCCTGACGCCCGATCGCTTTTGATTGAGGAAAATCAATCATAAAGTCAATTGATAATCCAAATTCGGCCGGCGATAAAGAGACCGAAACACCCTTATCATCCGTAACAGAAACCTCTTTCAAAATTTTAATCGCTTTTAAAGGAGCGTTTTGCGGCACGATACCCGCACACCGAATCAATGTGACATAATCTTCGGCAGATCCGTCCATCACGGGCACTTCCGGTGCATCCACTTCAACAATCACATTGGTAATACCAAAACCCGCCAACGCTGCCATTAAGTGTTCAATCGTTGAAACACTGACCCCTTCTTCGTTGCTGATGCATGAGTTCAATCGTGTATCGCTCACATGTGTATAAAGTGCGGGAATTTCATTATTTTTATCCGTCACATCCGTTCTGCGAAACACAACTCCCGTCCCAACGGCAGCCGGTTTTAATGACAAATGCACTTTTTGCCCGCTATGTAACCCGATGCCCACACAATGAATGGGATTTTGCAACGTCTTTTGATGATGACGATAGGGGGACAATAATTTGATTTCGGCAATCATAAGCTCACTCCTTAAACTAAGTTGTAAGGTCAGAATACACAGATAACCACCAAAAGGCAAATCAAGGATTGTTTCAAATTATTACAACCATCTTTTTCCAAAGTGACATAACACAAGAATGCCCGATAAAAGGGCCTTTTTTTATTCTTGACATCTTTAGCGGAAAAGAGTAACATACGCTTTATGCCGATAAAAAAGATATTAAAAACGGCCGTTCGGGAATCCCGCATTGTCCGTTACAAAGCATATAAAAAAGTGGGTGTCATCCGCCACCGCCGCCAATTGGATATGACGGTCATATTCCTTTTTTTGGTAGGGTTGGTTACGATTTCATTCTTCTTTATCAAACCAGCCCCTCAAATGGGCGTGCTACCGCCCGAAGTGCTGCCAGAATCGGAAGTTATCGTTAACCCCGATGCCGTAGAGAAAGTTCATTTTGATTTAGGGGATGAGCCCGTTGAAGAAGAGAAAAAAACATCCCTGGCTGATCTTGAAAAACGTGTTCAGGAAAATGAAGCACAAATGCGTGTTTTATCATTCGGTAAGGGAGATACATTAAGTGCTTTACTGGGGGATGAAGGGATTTCAACGGCCGAAAGCTTGGATATTGCAGAGGAATTATCCCTGTTAACCAATTTAAAAACCCTGCGCCCCGGCACAACGGTTCTATTATTTTTAAACAATGACGACACATTTTTGGGGTTAAGCATTCCGATGCGCGATAATCAGGCTGTTGCCGTTATTCGGAACGACGACGGCACGTTAACCCCCGTTTCGCATGAAGGACGGGTTGAAAAGGTCACTGAACGCATTCAAGGTACTGTTGAACGCACATTTGCCGGGTCGGCGCGTAAAAACGGCATTCCTGATACAATTATTTCTCAAATCACGGGTGTTTTGGACGGAGAAATTGATTTTTCAAGTGATATCCGTGCCGGTGATACTTTTGATATTATTTTGGAAAAAAAGGTGACCGAATCGGGGTTAGAGCTGGGTGGAAAAGAGTTACTTTTCATTGGCCTGAAGACCGCTGATAAAGAAATTTACCGCTATGCTTACACCGGTCGCAACGGAACACCCGGCTTCTATTCTCCGGCAGGGAAAAGCGGTGATAAAGAACTGTATAAACGTCCCGTTAAAGGGCGCACACGCCTTTCGTCCGCCTATGGCCGACGGCGGCATCCGATTTTATTATATGAAATTTTTCATCATGGTGTTGATTTGGCCGCCCCCAAAAACACACCGATTATAGCGGCAGCCGACGGCACAATTACGCAATTGGGCCGCAAAGGTGCCTATGGTAAATACATTCGTATTCGGCATGCCGGCGGATTTCAAACGGCTTACGGACATATGAACGGATATCGCGGTGATTTAAAAACGGGATCAAAAGTTAAACGCGGAGAAGTCATTGGTTATATTGGCTCTACCGGCCGCTCAACAGGACCGCATGTTCATTTTGAAGTGTGGAAAGGTAAAAAAACCGTCAATCCATTCGGTCGTAATGTTATTCTCGGTCACATGCTGACGGGGTTTGAATTAGAACAATTTCAATCTTTCGCCGAAAGTTTGCATCCTGACTTTATGGAACATCTTGCCGGCAAAATTGTCCCTGTCCCACGTTCTAAACCGACACTATCCACACAAAAACGGAAAAAATAACTTATCCTCAATACCCGTTTTTTGGGCAAATTCCTTTGAAAATGCCGAATCGGGAAAATACAGAAATCCCCTTTTTCTCCTTAAAAAAAGAAACCTCCGTCTATTTTTTGACGGAGGCTTTCTTTCCAAAAAAGATTATGATATAATGCTTAAAGGGAAATCCCCCTCTTTGGAAAGAACGCTTTTATCCCCAAGAGAAGCCATAAGGGAAAGCACCTTCTTTTGTCTTAAAAAAAGGATCGTT
>CALXVS010000038.1 GCA_944392145.1 uncultured Alphaproteobacteria bacterium
TCTCGTTCTCATCCCGCTGGAATTTTGCCATAAAAAAACCGCCCGATGGGCGGCATTTTTTTGGCGACCCCAGCGAGATTCGAACTCGCGTTACCGCCGTGAAAGGGCGATGTCCTGGGCCTCTAGACGATGGGGTCAAAAAAAAATGGCGGGAGTGAAGGGGCTCGAACCCTCGACCTTCTGCGTGACAGGCAGACGCTCTAACCAACTGAGCTACACCCCCATAGGGAACCAAGATGCATGTTTTATATCAGAGCCAAAACAAAAAAGCAAGTCTTTTTTTCATAAAAATGCATTTTTTTTAAAAAATAAGGCGATCTGCCAAATATTTCAATCCCAAAAAGGCGGTTTGCGGCACACGAATCAATTTGACCGGCACTTGTCGCACAAATGATTCAAAGCGTCCCTTGTCCATAAAAAAACGCATAAATTCAGATTGTTGAATCCAATCCGGCACCGGATTCCGGCGCAACAAATCACCCGTTAAATAAAGGCCGCCCGTGGTTTTCATGGTTAAGGCCATATCGGCGCAAAATGCCCCCAAATAGGCCCAAAAGACGTCAAATGTTCGCTTGGCAAGCGAATCGCCCGCCACCGCGGCATTAAAAACCGTCTCGGGTGAATCAAAAACACCCTGCCCGTCCGATAACGCTGCCGCCAGCAAAGGGAGCCCCTGGCCCGATAAAACACGTTCAGCAGAAACACGTCCGAAACGCCCCCTTAAAAAACGTTCTATTTTTTCCCCCGTTTCATCCGCAAACGGCAGACAGGGCAAACTGATATGCCCGGCTTCGGACGGATGTGCAAGAGCCTGCGTCTCACCACCGCTTAAAAAACACACACCCAATCCCGTGCCGGGGCCAATTACACATCGGGCACCGGCCGAATCGGGCATTCCCTTGTTCACGGTTAACACATCTGATTCATCCAATGCCAACGTGGCATAAGCCTGTAGTTCAAAATCATTGACAATTCGGCATAACGCCAATTGATAGCGTTCTTTTAAATCACGTTCTGATAAGGTTAAAGAACGGTTGCTGAATGAAACTTGCCCCGCTTGCACAATACCGGCAGCACCGACAATCATAGAGGCCGGCTTTGATTGCCCCGGCATTAAAAAGGCCCGATAAGCCGTTTCAAACGAATCCGCACCCATGTGTCTGAAAACACCGATTTGCCCCATAGTCCGCCCGTCATAAAGAGCAAATCTGATATACGTTCCGCCGATATCAGCCAATAAAACGGTTTGCTCTGCCTGATCTGACATAATGCGCCCTCCCCCTTAAAAAACAGCGATAACCGCCCTAAAAACACACACTGTATTTTGAAAAATACATGAAAACGCCCCCCCAACACGTCCCCAAAATGACTTGTCAGCCGCTTGTGTTAAACACGATATCACATCATCAGCACACATTCCGCCGAATTCCGGCGCCCTGAAAAAAGCGGCAGCTAAAGCAACAAAAACAATAAAAATACCGATAACCAGAACTGTTTTAATCATGCCCCCTCCGACATCGGCGGGCAAGCCGTTCGTCCCATATGTGCTAAATATATTTCCTGCGCCGTTTCCAATTCCTGGGGTGTATTGACACCGTGCAATTCGTCAACATCACCGATAGCCACATCACATTTTAACCCCGCTTTACGTGCCAACGCGACAATATCGGTCAAATAATATTCACCGGCCGCATTTTGGTTTTGCACCTGCTCTAACAACGGCAATAAATGCCGACCGTTCACACACATAAATCCCGAATTGCACAACTTAATAGCCCGTTGTTCATCGGTTGCGTCTTTATATTCAACAATGCCCTCCAATCCGTCCGGTCCCATAATCAGGCGCCCATACCGGCGCGGATCTTCGGGAATAAAGCCCAACACACACACATCCACACCCGATTGATACTTACCAATCATCCGCAACAAGGTTTTCGGTTGAATCAACGGACTGTCACCGAACAAAATCAATGCACATCCGTCAAAGGGTTGAATAGCCGAACGCGCCGCCAAAACCGCATGTGCCGTTCCCAAACGATCATGCTGAATAACGCTGGGATAAGGATGCACGGCCTTTGATACCATATCCATATCGGGACCGACAACAACGGTAATATCCGAAATGGCACAATTTTCAATGCTTTTTAACAAAATACAAACCATCGGCTGCCCGCAAATAGGATGCATCACTTTGGGAAGCGGTGAATTCATACGGGTTCCTTGTCCCGCGGCTAAAACAATGGCTTTAACTTTCATACAAACCCTTTCTAAATAAAAACAGCATGATCCCGCGCCCACGAGGTCAACAACGCCCGCAACGATACGGTTTCATCACTTAAATGATACAGTAAAAATTGATTTAAATCAGTTAAATCAACAGTTCTGAGCGCGGCTTTCACCGCCCCCAGCGAGGCCGGATTCATGGAAAGCGAACGATATCCCAATGCTGCCAAAACAATTGCATCCAACGGTTTCCCCGCCATTTCGCCGCATACCGAACACTTGACACCGGCGGCCCGGCACTTGTCCGTGATAAATTTTAATGTTTTCAACATTGCAGGCGATAACGAATCATAGCGATTCCAAATCAGGGGATTACCCCGATCGGTCGCAAATAAAAACTGTGACAAATCGTTTGTGCCGACAGAAACAAAATCAACGTGCTTTAACAGATCATCCAGTTGAAACAATAACGCCGGCACTTCAAGCATTGTGCCAACGTGCACGGCCTTGGGCAAAGCATTACCCCGACTGCGCTCACGCTCTAACTCTTTAAAAAAGGTTTGCTTGGCTTCCAAAAACTCGCTGACCGACGTGACCATCGGAAACATCACATTTAATTCTTTTCCCGCACTGGCACGAATAAAAGCTTTTAACTGACCTCGCAATAAAATCCGCCTATCCAATGTCATACGGATTGACCGCCACCCCATGGCGGGGTTTTCCTCGTTCGTTTGCTGAAAATAGGGCAATACTTTATCCGATCCGATATCCAAAGTCCGAAACACAATCGGTTTACCCCCCGTTTGCAAAATAGCCCGGCGATAAATATCGGTTTGCGCGCGCACATCGGGTAACCGTTCAGCCGCCATAAAAGGCAGCTCTGTGCGATATAAACCAACTCCGTCAAACGAGATGTTTTTAAGCGATGAAAAATCGGGTGTCAATCCGGCATTGATATTCAGCGACATCAACGTCCCATCCAATGTCTGTGCCGGTAAATCTTTCATTTGCGTATAACGCGCCTGGCGCCGGCGGTGCTGCTGTTGTTTGGCTAAAAATTCATCTGATACATCATCACTGGGGTTTAAATATGCGACACCCGCACCGGCATCCAAAGCAATCACATCACCCGGCATAACAATCTGGCATACGTCTTTCAATCCGCTGACAATCGGAATATTTAACGCCCGTGCCACGATCACAACATGCATGGTTTGTGACCCTTCCTCAAGCAAAATCCCCTTGATTTTTGAAATATCGTAATCAAGCAGTTCTGCCGGTCCTAAACTGCGTGCCGTTAAAATCGTATTTTTGGGTAATTTGGGACGCTTTTTTAATAAACTTTTACCACGCAAATGGCGAATCAGTCGGGCGGCCAAATCCTTAAAATCATGAATACGCTCTTTAATATAAGGATCCGAAATCTTTTCCATACGAGCAGCGATATCCTCTTTCACGCGCTCAACTGCTGCCTCGGCCGTCAGACCGCTTTCAATCGCGCGCACCATTTTATCAATCCACCCCTGATCTCGCGTGAACATCAGGTAGGTTTCAAAAATAGCCGCCTGATCCCCCGTAATACGGGGATTGGCCAAAATACGACTGACCTCCCGCCCGATTTGTTTCAGGGCAAGCTTTAATTTTTTAACCTCGCGCTGCGGATCATCGGCCGCAACCGACGACGTTGAATGCATGCGTTGATGAATCACAGCCCGCCCGACGGCAATCCCGTCTATCAGACAAACCCCTTCCAACCGACGGCTAAGCGTCGGCACCTCAAGCGTTCGGGCAGGAGATTGAAACTGATGCGCAAACAACATTTCCGCAACCAACATGGCCACAGTTTCCAACAACTCGGCCGTTTCGGGGGGGAATGATTCCACCTGACGGGTTTGAACCGTTAAAACACCCAATAAATGGCTGCCGCGCAGCACCGGTACGCCCATCAGGGATTTAAAAGCCTTTTCTTTTGTTTCGGGTTTATGCACAAAACTGGGATGATTCCACGCATCTTCAAAAATAAGGCTTTTGCGCTGTAAGGCAATTTCGCCGACCAACCCTTCCCCCACGCGCAGAAAGGTTTCATGCACCGCTTTTTGGTCCAACCCCTTTGTGGCACACAACTCCAACATATCCCCCGGTCGCATGATATAGCATGAACATACATCCATCCCTAACCTGTCAGCGACAAGGGCGACAATTTGATTCAACCGTTCTTGCGGGGAAATATCCTGCGTCATTAAGGCACGCAGGCTTTTTAAAACCTCACGCCCCGACACAAGCGCCTTTAAATATTTTCTTTCCATCCTTACGGCCTTTTGTTTGTCATGATATCTTTTTTTATTATGACAACCGATTTCAGTAACGTCAAGGGCTTTTTTTAAGTTTTTTAGCCGGCCGCCTTTTTATTTTCAAGATACAGGGTGTAAAACAACATATCACTGCCGTGACCGCTATCGGGCACCAAAACAAGGCGCGATCGCTTTAACGCCCGGTGCAATTCATATGCCTGCGCCGGCGGGCAACAAAAATCAAGCCTGTTTTGCACAATCAACGTCGGAATTCCCGTCAACCGTTTTATGTTATCAATCAATTGATTGCGCTTTAAAAAAAAGCGGTTTTTAACATAGTGCCGCATGATGCGCGCGTTTAAAATCGCCGCGTCCGACACGGGGCGCCGAGGAAACGCAGGCGCCAAATCCCCCAATTGATGTTCAAAGGCACCCCAATACCGCACGGCGCGTTCGTTATCGGCACGCTTTTTTGAAAACAGCAGTTTATCAAAATATGTTTCAATATCCATCCCGCCGGATTGTTTTTGAAACATATGCAACACATCCGGATAAAACAACAAAGCACTCGGTGATGAAAAGCGATAATCCTGCGGTCGGGCCAAAAAGACACTGTTTACAACCAATTTACGCACCCGACCCGGGTATTCTTCGGCAAATAAAACGGCACACGTCGCACCATAGGATCCCCCCGCAACAATAATTTTTTCCCGAATACCTAAATAATCCAGCAACCGCATCCCGTCACGCACCGTGTCAAAAATCGTATTTTTATAAAGCGGGCGTTTTGTTTCACTTTTGCCGCAGCCGCGTTGATCAAAACAAATCACATAATGCGTTTTTAACGGCCAAACGGCGGCCTGTTTTGCACGCGATGATCCCCCGGGACCGCCATGAAATGCCAAAACAGGCTTCCCTTTGGGATTTCCGAAACATTGATAGTAAATCTTATGACCGTCACACACGGGTAAATACCCATCCGTAACGGATTTTACAAAACGGCGTTTTAACCGCCATATAAACCGGCACATTTTATCCTCCCTTTACCTCATCTTTGATTTTTGAAAACACATTGCTGTCACGCCATACCTTTTGACATTCGGAATATCGGTCGTGGCGGGCAATCCCCTCCCACACATATCCGCTTTTACATCGGCCGGAACAGCATATCGGATCATGGGTTTCTCCTGTTTCATAAAAACGATTCAATTGTATCAGAAAAATTTTTACAAAACAACTCAAAACACGCCTTGACAAGGGGGATTTTTTCGGTTAAAACCGACTAAAAAAAAGGAAACACACATGATTATCGGATTTACCGGCCTGATCGGTGCAGGCAAAGATACAGCTGCGGGCTTTATTCATCAAATAGACACGACATATAAAATCAAATCATTTGCCGATCGTTTAAAAGACATGACGGCTGCCTTATTCGGATGGGATCGGGCTGCCTTACAGGGGGACACACCCGAAAGTCGTGCATGGCGGGAAGAAAAGGATGCGTCTTTATCCCTTTTATTTAACAAAACGATTACCCCGCGGAATCAGTTACAACACTTGGGCTTTTGTATGAAAACGGTTTTGCACCCCGATGTATGGGCCCTTTTTTTAAAAGATGAAATTATGCGTAAAAACCTTAAAAACGTTTTAATTACCGACGTGCGCTCGCGCGGGGAAATTGAAATGATTCGTTCGTTAGGCGGCTTGATTATTCGGGTGCAACGCGGCCCCCTGCCTGATTGGTTTCCTTTGGCCGAACGTTTTAATACCCTTTATCCCGCGGCCGATGCATTACCTGAATCAGATTCGCCGTTTGCCATTCTGCAAAAGGTTCATCCGACCGAATGGAAGTGGGCGGGTATTGATGCGCCGGATCATATCTTTTATAACGATTCCACACTGGATACATTTCAAAAACAGGTTCAAACCCTGTTTCAAACACTAACTGCACGTTAATCAGCGTTCATTGTTTTTAATCGGGGCGATACGGTAAAATCGGCCCCGGTCACAGCACGTAATTCATCTAATGAAACCAGCGGCGATAATTCGGTTAAAATCAATCCGCCACCCGGACAAACGTTCATCACACACTTTTCCGTCACAATTAAATCCACTTCCCCTGTGGCCGTCAGCGGCAACGTGCATTTTTTTAAAATCTTGGCTTCTCCTTTGGCGGTATGTTCCATGGCAATAATAACACGCTGGGCCCCGACAACCAAATCCATGGCGCCGCCCATGCCCGGCACCCGTTTGCCCGGCACAATCCAATTGGCCAAATTGCCGGCTTCATCCACCTGAAGCGCTCCCAAAACAACCGCATTGATATGCCCCCCGCGAATCATGCCAAATGCCGTAACCGAATCAAAATAACATCCCCCGGGATTGATTGTAACCAACGCACCGCCGGCATTTGTAACACGCACATCCGCATGCATATCGTCCGGCACGGGACCTATTCCCAAAATACCGTTTTCCCCTTGGGTCATCACATGCACCCCGGCAGGGATGTAATTGGATACTTCTGTAGGCAATCCGATACCCAATGTGACCGTATCCCCGTCTTGAAATTCGGCCGCGACACGACGCGCAATGATACGGCGAGCACGTTCTTTATCAAGCATTTTGATCTTCCTTTACAACAATATAATCAACAAATAAACCGGGAATAACTACCTCGTCCGGATCAAGCGGTTCCGGTGTCAAACAGTCTGCCTCAACAATCACAAGGTCGGCCGCCGTTGCCATAACGGGATTAAAATTGCGTGTTGTGCCGGTAAACGCCACATTGCCAAACCGATCAACCCGCGTACCATAAATCAATGCCACGTCCGCCCGAATCGGCGTTTCCAATAAAAACCGGCGTCCGTCTACTTCAATCACCCGGCGGTCTTTTTCAACAACCGTTCCGACACCCGTCGGTGTCAACACACCCCCCAAACCCGCGCCGCCGGCCCGAATTCGCTCGGCCAATGTGCCTTGTGGAATCAATTCAACGTGCAACTCGCCCGCCTGCATTTGCCGACCCGTTTCGGGATTGGTACCAATATGCGATACAAGGGCGCGTTTCACACGTTTTTCAACAATCAACCGGCCGCGTCCCGAATCGGGGAAACAGGTATCATTCGCAATCAGCGTCAAATCATGCGCACCGCTTTGAATGACCGCTTCAATCAACCCTTGAGGTGTGCCACATTTTAAAAAACCGCCCACCATGACTGTGGCCCCCACAGGCACCAATGAACCGACAAACTCTTTTGAAACGACTTGAGCCATACCATACCCTTGTGTTATAAAAAATTGTTGTCGCTACTATACCCGACAACCGACACATTTGTCAAGGCAAGCCGCACCCCAAAAAAAACGGAAAAAAAGCTTGTTTTTTATCTAACTTCACAGTTTTAAAGGCTTATCTTCAAACATGACAGTTTTTTTAAAATATCGGATTCCCTCCTTTTATCCCCCTTTCTCGCCCCGTCATCCATGTCCCTTCCCCGACTGTCATCAACCTTGCGCATGCTTTGGGTCCAGGAAACATGAATGCCGTTTTTTTGAAACGAGAGGTGTCCCCGTCCGTGAAAAAAGCCACCACCGGCAACGCACCCCCGATAATCCAGCAGCACTGATTCCGCTTTTCCTACCCTTAACACTCCGCATAAATAAGGAATCTTTTACCCTGAATGCCCGATGAGGATTGGGCATAACGTGGGAGAAAGTGTCATCACCCAAACAACTTAACGCTTTGCATCCATATCCGCGCCGGTGTTGATGAAGCCGCGTGCAACAACAAAAATAACGCCGCTTTGTGATACCATTTCAAACCGTCATACGATATCGCCCCTGCCGCAACCAATTGACGCACACCGGGTTGCATTACATCAAACAACTGCCGCCGAACAGCTTTATCTTTTTGTTTACGAACACACTGATTCACCATCATTTTAAAGCGTTTATTTAACACACGGCGTCGCACAACATCAAATAATTCAGGCCTTGCCGACCGAACATAAAGGGCAATTTCGTTTATTAATTTAAGATAAGAATCCACTTTCTTTTCCGTAAACGATGTGCGCATAATGGAATTCGGGTTTTTGTAATAATAATAAATCGGTAAGTCGGTTATTAAAACACTACCCGCCCGATCCAATGCCATAACGGTAAAGGGCACATCTTCAAAATAAATTCCCTCAATAAACCTTAAATCCCGAATAACGGCCGCTTTATATAACTTTGTCCATACATTAGAGTGAATATTTTTCCCCTCTAAAAAAGATTCAAGCGGCCGTTTTGACAGATGCTTATCAATGCGTCCGCGGGTTAACGGCTTAAACGCCGGGGCATATGTTTTTGATGTATGAACATACGACGCACTGACAATATCGGCACGACTTTCTTGGGCCAGACGATACATCACTTCCAATGCTTTAGGGTGCAGGTAATCATCCGAATCCAAAAAGAAAATATACTGCCCCCGGGCGGCATTCAACCCCGTGTTTCGGGCACCGGAAAGACCTTTATTTTCCTGATGTATGACAACAAAATTTGGGTGGTCGGCCGCAAAAGATTCGGCCAATGCCCCTGATTCGTCCACAGATCCGTCATCCACCAAAATGGCTTCAAAATCCTGAAACGTTTGATGATCCAATGATTCCAATGCCCCGTTTAGCAGCGGCGCAACATTATAAATCGGCACAATCACGGAAATAAGCGGGCGACGGGTCATGACAGGTTTCCTTTCTTTTTTACAGTTTAAAAAAAAATGACCCGAAATGCAAGCCCTTTAAAAAAGAAAAGCACAAAAAAAACACACTGGACAATAAGGCCTTGTTTATGATATGGTTATCAAAACGAAAGGTTGTTTGCTATGACACACCGTATTTTGGAAATCAAATTGGGCGCTTTGGGTGATTTTGTGTTGACAACAGGGGCTATGAAAACCCTGCGCGAACACCACAAAGAGGCTCATATCACATTATTGACAACAAAACCCTTTGTTAAAATGGCCGAACAATCGGGATATTTTGACACCGTTGTTGTTGATCCGCGCTCACGTAATCCGGTAGACTGGTGGCGTATTTGCAAAAAAACAATCGCTGACGGCAATTTTGATATTGTTTATGATTTTCAAAATAACAAACGCACAAAAAAACGGTATTTTGCCTTGGCCCGTTTATTTTGCCGCAAAAATCTGACCTGGGCCTGCTGGACAACGGGGGGTTTTGACGTGCGCCACGTTACCAAAACGCACCGTTTTTCGTGGGGTCAAGTGACACATAAACATATGCCGATGGATTTTTATCCCCCTGCCCTTGATTTCATGCACGGAGATCAGGCACACTTTCACGAATTGCCCGAAAAATATGTGTTGTTAATTCCCGGTTGTTCAAAGGCACACCCCTATAAACGATGGCCGGCCGAATCGTATGCCGCATTAGCCCGCCGTTTAGCCGAACGCGGCATTCAAAGTGTTATTTTGGGCACGGATGAAGAAAAAGATGCGGCCGAAATTATCATACAAACCACACCGACAGCGATCAATTTTTTAAATAAAGCCCAACTGACGGATATTCCGGCATTGGCCAAAAAAGCAACGGCAGTTGTCGGTAATGATACCGGCCCCACACACATGGCGGCGCTGGCGGGGCAACCGTGCCTTTATTTATTCAGTGAACGCACCCGAAAATCGGCCAACTGGTTTCCCAATATCACCAATCTGTTTGGTGAACACGTTTCAGATATCACCGTGGATCAGGTTATGCATGCCCTGACACCCCATTTAAATTTATGAAAGGAGAATAACATGATACTTATTACCGGTGGTGCCGGTTTTATCGGATCTAATATCATTGCCGCTTTGGAAGAAGCGGGTTACACAGATTTGGCTATTGCAGATACGTTGGGCACCGACGAAAAATGGAAAAACATTGCCAAACGCACCCTTTCGGCAATCATAGAACCGGCAGATTTAACCGCTTTTTTAGCAAAGCGCGGTGATGACATCACGGCCGTTATCCATATGGGTGCTATTTCGGCCACGACGGAAACCGACGCCGATTTAATCGTGCGCACCAATGTCACCCTGTCGTGGGAGTTATGGGAATTTTGCACCCGGCGGCAAATTCCGTTTATTTACGCCTCCTCTGCCGCGACATACGGTGCAGGCGAAAACAACTTTACGGATCGCAATGACTTACCGTATTTAAAGGCTCTGCGCCCCTTAAATGCCTATGGGTGGAGCAAAGCCCTGTTTGACCGCATGGTTTACACTGCTCTGGCGGCGGGCAAACCGCACCCGCGCCAATACGCCGGCTTGAAATTTTTTAACGTCTATGGCCCCAATGAATACCATAAAGGTGGTCAAAAAAGTGTTGTGGCCCATATTTTCCCCAATGTACGAGACGGCAAAACCGTTGAATTATTTAAATCCTATCGTCCCGATGTGCGCGATGGGGAACAATTGCGCGATTTCGTCTGGGTCGGTGATTGTGTCCGTGTGGTTTTATGGTTATTAAAACATCCCGATGTTTCGGGATTGTTTAATGTCGGCACCGGTCGGGCACGGTCGTTTTATGACTTGGCCGCGGCCACATTTGCGGCTATGAACCAATCTCCCCGTATCGGATTTAAGGACATGCCCGAAACCCTGCGCGATAAATACCAATATTATACGCAGGCGGATTTAAATGCCCTTCGTGCCGCGGGATTTGACGAACCGATGACAAGTTTAGAAGACGGTATCCGCCAATACGTGCAAAATTACCTGAACACCGCCGATCCCTATCGGTAAAAAATAAGTATCATTGATGTCACTTCCCCGTGATATCGGACAACCAACCCCATCTCAACCCTTGGGCTTGCCCCAAGGGTAACATTGTGGGGAAACCCCACCACCGGTGGTGACAGCGGGTTTTCACCCGCCTAATCTACGACGAGGCACAAAGCGTAGTTGTTGTAGAAGTCGCGATTGATGTGGGACACGAGACCAATGGACAGATTGACGTCGTAAGCGTAACACGCACTCCTCGAATCGCTTGTCCAATAATCAGTCTTATCAAAGGCCCTTTGAAACGCCTGCATATTCGCGGAGCGTGTCCCATTTTTGGAGGTTGTCTCATCCGTATTGCAATACCCTGTTTTATGCTCCCCAACATAATCATAGCCACAACCAAAATCAGCGACCGTAGCCATACTGCCCCCAATCGCCTCACAATAGTTTTGTGCACTCCACCAGTTCATCTCGCTGCCGGATTTTTGATATGTCCCGACACCGGTAACTGGTACTGGTGTGCCCGAGGCGCTTTCACACGTGCCGTAGGGCGGCGCTTCCGTGCAGGAACTTTCAAATCCACCGATATTAAAATCCAACTTGCAATATTTCCCACTACCTATACCACAATCAATGTTCGTTACGCACTCGGGCGTCACACATTTCTTTTCACCGACATGATATACCTGTCCCGCCATGCATCCCGGAACGCAATAATTTTCAACTACCATCCGGCGTCCACACGCGCGGCACAATTCGTATTCATACTGATCTCTGATATAATAGCTCCCACTGCTGTCACACGGATAGCATTGGCCATATGACGAAAACTTCTTTCCGGGTGTGCAGAACCCAACAGCGTCAGTAGCGCTTATCTCCAGACCTTCTTCCTTTTCCTGATTTAAATCCGCCGTATACACAAACAACGTTTCCGGGGCTCCCTCCCCGTCTTCTCCACATATGCTATAATTATC
>CALXVS010000039.1 GCA_944392145.1 uncultured Alphaproteobacteria bacterium
CCAAGGCAATGTCCGATAGGACAGCCCTTTAGGGTGAGCGTTGAAAACGCGAATAAATCCCGCTGTTCCGACCAATACATAAGATAGTATGTAAGCTCACATACTATCTTATTCTTTTTTGGGGTAAATTATCAGTGCTTTTCCATCTTTTAACTTAATTTCCTTTTCTGGAACATTTTTTTCTTCTTTAAGCATATCCAAATACTTTAAAAAATCTGGTAAAATTGTCTTAACAAGTTCTTCTATCAATGTCATAATGACCTCCATCCCCATAGCTATGTCTATAAAATAAAAAAAGTCCAGTTATTTTTTTATAAAAAATCTAAATAATTATCTTACCAAGAGTGCACACTTCCACAACCTGTCAATCAGTGGTTAGTTTAAAATCAGAAACTGATACAGTAATTTTTATACACACCTAAAAGCCTTGTTTTGCAAGGCGTCTGCATTTTCTAATACTTACACACATTGTCTAAAAAAAGTTATATAGATATAAAAAATTTTGAATATTTATCAAAAAAAGTTGCTATTTCTTTTCTTTATCGTTAAAATAATCGAACGAGGATTAGCATGTCAGAATTAGCAGTTCAAAAGAATACAGAAACAAGCTTCGCATCTCCTGTTTTAAAATGGGCGGGTGGTAAGGGTATGTTATTGCCTCAACTATCTCCAAAATTACCAAATAAACTTCGTTGTGGCGCAATCAAAAAATATATTGAGCCATTTGTTGGCGGTGGGGCTGTCTTTTTTGATATATCTAATTCATACTATTTTGAAGAAGCTTATTTGTTTGATATTAATCCGGAATTAGTCATTCTTTATAACGTTATCAAAAATAATGTGTTGGAATTGATTGATGAACTAGAACGCTTACAAATATCTTATTTTTCATCAACTGATAGGAAAGAATTTTACTATCAAATGCGTGACGAATACAATTCGTTTGATAAAAAAATAGATGCTAACAATTATTCTTTATCGTTTATCAGACGTGCGGCATTAACTGTTTTCTTAAACAGAACTTGTTTTAATGGATTATTCAGAGTTAACAGCAAAGGGTTGTTTAATGTTCCGATGGGAAGTTATAAGAATCCTCGCATTCTGGATAGAGAAAATTTAATAGCTGTTTCAAAAGCATTAAGCAAAGCAACAATTTTACAAGCAGATTTTGCTAAAGCATTGGATTTTGCAGATAATAATACATTTATCTATTACGATCCCCCATATCGTCCGTTAAAGGACTCTTCTTTTACAACCTATGCCGTAGAAACTTTTGATGATAATGAACAAATCCGTTTGAAAGATGTTTTTGAACAAGCACATAAATTGGGTGCTTTGCAAATGTTAAGCAATTCGGATCCAACTAATCTAGGCCCTGATCCATTTTTTGATGATTTATATCATAATTACAACATTTATCGTATTTTAGCCAAACGTTTAATTAATGCAAATTCGGATGGACGTGGTGAAATCAGAGAAATACTCATTACAAATTATGGCGTATGATGAAGAACTATCGATTGTATCATGATGATTGTTTAAAAATTCTGGAAGAAATCCCAGAAAATACATTTGATATGATTTTTGCTGATCCGCCATATATGTTATCAAATGGTGGTATTACCTGTCAAAACGGAAAAGTCGTTTCCGTCAATAAAGGCAAATGGGATGAAAGTCAAGGAGTTGAACAAGATTTTGAATTTCATAAAAGATGGCTATCTGCTTGTAAAAGAGTTTTAAAGAAAAACGGAACACTTTGGGTTTCCGGTACTTATCACAGCATTTATTCTTGTGGTTTTGCCATGCAGTTATTGGGGTACCATATATTAAACGATATTTCTTGGTTTAAACCGAATGCCAGTCCTAATATGTGTTGTAGGTATTTTACTGCCAGTCATGAAACATTGATTTGGGCGAGAAAAGATAAAAAAACAAAGCATACCTTTAATTATGAGCTTATGAAAAACGGAGATTTTTCGTCTGACTTTATTAAAAAGCCTAATACGCAGATGAGAAGTGTTTGGGCTATTGGAACGCCAAAGAAAAGCGAAAAGACTTTTGGTAAACATCCAACCCAAAAACCGTTGGATTTATTAGAAAGAATTATTTTAGCATCAACAAATGAAGGAGATTTAATTTTAGATCCCTTTATGGGTAGTGCAACAACTGGAGTTGCGGCATTGAAACATAACAGAAAATTTGTTGGTATCGAAAAAGAAAAAGAATTTGTAGAACTTGCAGAAAAAAGACTTTCTACTGTAAAAAGGAGGTCATAAATGAAAGAAAACGGAATTGGTGGCGCAAACACAAAAACAGGTTTGGTCTTTGAAGGAAAAACAGATTTACAAACTTTTTTATGTAATCAAGAAGGATATTCATGTAGTCCGAATAAATTAGGTTGGATAGATGTATTCTATAATGATAAACAAGTTGCATCTATTTTTAAGAAATATGCTCTTTATAAATTTTTGAATTATAGAAAAGTTGATTATGCATCCATTTTATCTAAAAAGCTTTTACCCGATGATTCTATTTATGTTGTTGTGAACAATATATTTTTTGTTATAGAATGTAAATTTCAAAAGACAACGGGCTCTGTTGATGAGAAATTACAAACTTGTGATTTTAAGAAAAAACAATATAAAAAGTTGTTATCTCAACTCAATATGGAAGTGGAGTACATTTATCTTTTAAGTGATTGGTTTAAACAGAAGCAATATAAAGATGTTTTGGAATATATTATTTCTGTTGGTTGTTCGTATTATTTTGAATATATTCCATTAACAAAATTTGGATTACCTGTCCCAGAGAAACAATAGGTTAAAACATTCCAAATAGTATGACTCACCACAGCTTGACAGGATTTGGAATGTTGCACACACCATTTCTTGTCTCAAATAAGTTGTTGTAAAACAATAATAAAATTACTCTGTTAAACCAATTGTTTTAAGTGGTATATTTTTCCACATTATCTCTGACAATGACGACCATTAGGAAAAGCAGGCTTTCAGGTCTGCTTTTTTATTGTGTCAGCGGGGGTTGAAGCCACAAGGGGAGTGGGTTCGGCCGCAGGCAGCGGTTGTGACGCTTCTCTATCGTCATGCCCGATCACGATTGGGTCTCCTTTCTCCTCCCTCTTGTCATGCCCGTGGATGCGGGTATCCAGGACAAAGAGACCGTATTTTGGCGGAATGTCAAGGGTAATAAAAGCGGTATCGGTTGTCCCGGATGCTCGCTTTCGCAAGCATGATGACGGGGAGGGGGAAGCAAGGAGGACGGCCGGGGAGGTGTTGCCGGTGGTGGTTTTTTTTCACCGGCCAGGACACCCCCCCCGTTTTGGCCGGCGGGTTCCTGTTTTAACGGGGAATCAAGCGCGTAAAGCCGCTCCCGTGTTTTTGGCGACCAGGTTGATAATTTGGGTGGAAATAACTTCAATTTCCTGATCCGTCAGGGTTTTGTCCCGTGGCCATAAGGTGACCTGAACCGCCAATTGTTTTTTGCCGGCCGGTAATTTGTCGCCCGTATAAACATCAAAAACCGATACATCGGTAATCAAGTCTTTATTCACCGCGCGAATAGCCGATATGACTTTTCCGGCAGTTACCGATTCATCCATGACAAACGCAAAATCACGTGTTAAGGGCATTAAATCAGACATTTTAAGAGCCTTTTGCGCTTTTGCTTTATTGCGGGCCGGGGGCAGGGCGTTCAGATTCAATTCAAACGCCACCACCGGTGTTTTAATACCGAATGTTTTTAAAAGAGCGGGGTGAATTTCCCCAAACCAGGCCAGCACATTTTTACCCAAAGCGACCGTGCCGCTGCGCCCCGGATGATACCACGCAGGCGCCCCACCACCGGTTATTTGCGCGTTTTGCGGGGCCTCAACGGCCGCTAGTGCATCCATCAGGTCGGCTTTGATATCAAACACATCCACCGTTCGGGCGGGTTGTAAAAAGTGCCGGTCGTTCCAATTGCCCGCCCGCACCGCAGCGGCAAAAGTTTGTTGTGCGCCCGGTGTGGGGGCCGTAAATACGGGGCCGACTTCAAACAACGGCACATCGCGGGTGCCGTGGTCTTGGTTTCGTGCCACAGCCGATAACAAATTCGGCAATAACGACGGTCGCATTTCGTCCAAGTCCGACGCAATGGGGTTTGTCAGCACAATTCCCTTTGACCCGAACAGAGCCGCTTTTTTAGAATCCATAAACGACCACGTGATGACTTGATTCAAACCACGGGCGGCCAAGCTGCGGCGCAGGGCGGCCTCGCGCCTTGCGGCCGGCGGTAACATGGCCACGCCCAACTGATCGGGGCGCAGGGGGTGTTCGGGCATGTCGTCAAGGCCGTTAATACGCACGATTTCTTCCACCAAATCGGCCCCTTCGCGCACGTCATTTTGACGCCAAGAGGGCACGTCGATGCAAGAACCGTCAACCGTAAAGCCCAAACGCGTTAAAATATCAATCATGCGTTCTTTCGGGATAGCAAAACCGCACAGCCGTTCCACCAAGTTAAAATCAAATGTAATCGTGCGTTTGGTGTCGGGCAGTTGTCCCGCTGTCACCACCTTGGACGGTGTGCCGCCGCAGATGTCCAAAATCAGGCGGGTTGCAATTTCAAGGCCGTCACGCGTTGACAAAGGGTCAACACCGCGTTCAAAGCGCGCTTTGGAGTCCGATTCAATATTTAACGTGCGCGCCGTTTGGGCAATGCGAATCGGGTCAAACCAGGCCGATTCCAAAAATACATCGGTTGTTTCAGGTGTGCAGCCCGTGTTGGTGCCCCCCATAACACCCGCAATGCTTTGCGGGCCCGATTCGTCCGCAACAACGGTCATGCCGGCGCTTAACGTGTATGTTTTATCGTCCAGTGCAACCAATGTTTCGCCGTCTTTGGCCGACCGAACGGTCAGATTGCCCGTCAATTTGCCGGCATCAAACACATGCAGCGGCCGGCATAAAGCAATGTTTAAAAAGTTGGTTACATCCACCAGTGCCGAAATCGGGCGTAACCCGACGGACACAAGCAGGTTTTGCATCCATTCGGGCGACGGGCCGTTTTTAACGCCGCGAATTAACCGCCCCGTGAACAAGGGACAGGCCGAATCGGTTGTTGTTACCGTGACAGGACTGATAAATGCGCCCGCAACGGGTGTTGCATCGGGCAGCATCAATTCACCCGCCCCTGCGGCGGCCAAATCGCGGGCAATACCCGCCACGCCGTAACAATCACCGCGGTTGGGGGTCACATTTACATCAAACAAAACGTCGGCATTTAACGCCCGCGCCACCGGTGTGCCGGCGGGCAGATCGGTTTTAATGTCCAAAATTCCCGTGTGGTCATTGCCCAGGTTTAATTCCCGTTCGGAGCACATCATGCCCCGGCTTTCAATACCGCGAATAAGTCCTTTTTCCAGCTTTTCCCCGTATTGCGGAATCAGTGTGCCGGGCAGGGCCAAGGCACTTTTCATTCCCACATAACAGTTGGGGGCACCGCACACAATTTGAATGTTTTTTGTGCCGTCAAAGACCGACAAAACATTTAATTTGTCGGCATTGGGATGTTTTTCTTTGGAAACGATTTCCCCGATAATAATACCGTCAAGGGCGGCGGCGCGGTCAATGATTTCCTCTACCTCCAGCCCGATGGCGGTCATCTTATCGGCCAATTCGGTCGGGGTCCAATTTGTTTTTAAATACCGTTTTAAAAAAGATAAAGAAAGTTTCATCGTTTTGCTCCCGCCGTTTGGCTTAATCCGTTTATTAAGGTTGGCACATCTGTCGGCAAAAAGCCGTAATGCCGAATCCAACGCATGTCTGCGTCAAAAAAACTGCGTAAATCGGGGATACCGTATTTTAACATGGCAAACCGATCAATTCCGCAACCAAAAGCGAACCCTTGATATTCATCGGGGTCTAAACCGCAAGTGCGCAGCACATTGGGATGCACCATGCCGCACCCCAATAATTCACACCAGCCGGCCCCCGATTTGATTTTAAATTCACCGTTTTCACGGCTGCAGCCGACGTCGGCTTCAAACGACGGTTCGGTAAAGGGGAAATAAGACGGCCGAAACCGCAACGCCACGTCGTTTGTTTCAAAAAATAATTTCATAAATTCAATCAGCGTGCCTTTTAAATGCGCCAAGGTTGTTTTTTTGTCAATGACAAGCCCCTCAATCTGATGAAACATTGGCGTATGGGTCATGTCATAGTCCCGGCGATAGGTGCGCCCCGGTGCCACGATTTTAATCGGGGGCTTTTTATTTTCCATGGTGCGAATTTGCACGCCCGACGTTTGTGTGCGCAGCATTTTATCGGGTTGATCTTTTAAGAAAAAGGTGGCCTGCATTTGCCGGGCCGGGTGGGAGGCGGGAATATTTAAAGCTTCAAAGTTATGATAATCATCTTCAATATCCGGTCCCTCGGCCACATCAAACCCCATTTGGGCAAAAATGGTCAGCATTTCTTCGGTCACTTGCGTCACCGGATGAATGCGCCCCGGTGTGTTTTGCGGCCGAATGGGTAAGGTAACATCTACCGATTCGGCGTGTAACCGGGCATTTAACTCGCGGGTTTCAAGGGTGGCCTTTTTTTCATCCAAGAACGCGGCTATATCGGTTTTAAAGGTATTTAACGCTTGCCCCGCGGTTTTGCGCTCTTGGGGGGTTAAAGCACCCAACGTTTTCATTAAAGCTGTAATGCGGCCGTTTTTGCCCAAAGCACTGACACGCACCGTTTCAAGCGCGGCCACCGTGTCGGCTCCTTCAATCGCGGCAATCAGTTCTTGCCGCAGGGATAAAATCTCTTGTTCCATGGTTCTCCTTTACCTTACTTTATTTCGGATGCAAAATGATATCATATTTTTGGGGTAAAAAAAAGTTTTTTTTCCGTTTATCTTGCGAAAAAGAAAAAAATGCCGGACAAAATTATCAGTTGGTCATATACTGAATTTATTCATCTTTGTTTTTATCAATAAGGAGTGATCAAATGATCCATATGGTACAAATGCCCGATGGCCAAATGGAAGAAATTGAAAAATATGAAAATGCCCCCGTTTTGACGGCACGGTATATTCAGGTAGATCATGCGAAAAAATTTCCTGCTGTTTTGGCAGCCAAAACCGTGTAAATTGAAGATTCCGCTTTAGAGGGGTTAAAAGAAATTAATGCCACTGGTATTGTCCGTTTAAAAAATGTTCAGGGAAAAGCCCAGACAATTAAAATCACGGCCGGTGAAGGATTGGTGTTTTTAAACGTAAAAGGGGTGCGTTTGTCGGCCGATTCAGTGGTCAAGGGTATGATTATGGCTTCATCGCTTACGGGGATTCCAAAACATTTACATAATCAAGTGGTGCGTGGTGCTGTCAAAAAGAAAATTGATACTCACCAATTTTCTTTAAATCCATATTTTCATAAAAATCGCAGCCGGTAAGGTCGTTTTGCACCGGCTGCGGTGCACGTGCTGTCATTATGCCTTTTCCTGATCGGGCATCCTTTTCTTCCCTCTCGTCATGCCCGACCCTGATCGGGCATCCTTTCCCCCTCCCGTCATGCCCGACCCCGATCGGGCATCCTTTCCCCCTCCCGTCATGCCCGACCCCGATCGGGCATCCAGGGCAAAGAGTCCTTATTTATGTGTGGTGGCAAGGGGTAGGGAAAGCGGAATTCATGTTGCCTGGATGCTCGCATTCGCAAGCATGACGGGGAGGGGGAGACAAGGATGACGGTCGGGGGTGTGTCGCGGGTGGTGGGGTCTTTCACGGGCGGGGATACCCTCGCTCTGTCATGCCCTTTCCTGTCGGGCATCCAGGAAAAAGGAATTTTTGATTTACAATACTGCTCGGCAGATAAGGTTACTCCCCCTATTTTTAGAGCGGGTGTTTGGAACGATAAAATTACCGAAGACGGCCGGGTTTGGGAAGATCCGTATCGTGATCTTCCGTTGTTCGGGGATGAAAAACAGGTGTCTGCCGAAAAGGGGATAAAAGAAACACTATCCGAACACGTGACACAACAAGAACCGCCGCGCATACCAGCCAGGCAAAAAAATGAGGGAATGTCAGAGCAACCGGAGCAGAGAGGGGGAGAGATTACTCCCGCCCTTTTAAAACAGCAAAGGAACGGGCGTTAATCACGTCTAAAGCGGATATTTCCCGGGGATTCATAAGGGGGCTTTGGGATTGGTTTAAAACGCCGCTATGGGAGAGATTTTCAAAAAAACAGTTAAAAAATACCTTTTTTATACGGTTTTTTGTTGCAATGTGATTTATTTTTGGATATTTCTATAGCATTAAAGCAAACATGAAAGGAATATCCCATGGATTCATTTAAGCAAAACCCCCATGTTACACCGCCAGACCACAAAAAGCCGACGGCCGAGGATTTGGCCTATTTGATTGAATGGCATTTAAAATATTCCCTTTCTAAACGTGTGTGTGAAGCAGACAAAGACCATATATTTACGGCATTAGCGATGGCAGTGCGTGATTTGTGTATTGACGGGATGTTTAAAACCGCTGCGCGGCACGAAGAAAAAGACCCCAAGCGGGTGTATTATTTGTCCTTGGAATATTTGTTGGGGCGGTTATTAAGCAACAACTTGCATAACCTTGAAATTATGGACTTGTTGGATCAGGTCAAGTTGGATAATCCCATTCCGTTAAAAGAGGTGATTGAATCCGAATATGATCCGGCGTTAGGCAACGGCGGGTTGGGGCGCTTGGCTGCCTGTATTTTAGATTCGCTTGCAACGCAAGGGTTGCCCGGATACGGATATGGTATTAACTATCAATTCGGGTTGTTTAAACAATATTTTGAGCGCGGGTGGCAACGGGAACGGGCCGATTCGTGGCTGGATCGTTCCTCGCCGTGGCAAATAGAGCGCGCCGACCGGTCTTGTTTGGTGCAGGTCAAAGGGCGTATTGTGTATGAGGATAAAAACGGTATCCGCGAACCGCATTGGGTGGATACAGCCCAACTGTTGGGCGTGCCGTATGATATGCCGATTGTGGGCTTTGGCGGCAAAACGGTCAACTATTTGCGTCTGTATTCGGCCAAATCCACCAACACATTAGATTTGGAAACGTTTAATCGCGGCGGATATGTGGAGGCGGTGAAACAAAACATTGAAATTGAAACGATTTCAAAAGTGTTGTATCCGTCAGATGCCGTTGAACAGGGGCGGTATTTACGCCTGTTGCAACAATATTTCTTTTGCAGCTGTGTCATCAACGATATTTTGCGCCGCTATATGGAAAAGCATGATAATTTTGATGATTTGCCCAAAAAAGTGGCCATTCAATTAAACGATACGCACCCCACATTGGCAATTGTGGAATTGATGCGTGTTTTGATTGATGTGTATCGCTTGCCGTGGGACAGAGCGTTTGACATTACATCGCACGTAATGGCCTATACCAACCACACGTTATTGCCCGAGGCTTTGGAAACATGGCCCGTGCGAATGTTTGAAGAATTCCTTCCCCGTCACTTATTGATTATTTATGAAATCAACGATTGGCTGATGAAAAAGGTAATGGATCGGTTCCCGGGAGACACCGCTAAATTAAGCCGTATGAGTTTGATTGAAGAGGGAGCCGAAAAACGCATCCGCATGGCGCATTTGGCCATTGCCGGCAGTTTTTCGGTGAATGGTGTGGCCGAAATTCATACCGAATTGGTGGAAAAAAAGCTGGTGCCTGATTTTTATGATCTGTGGCCCGAAAAGTTTAATAACAAAACCAATGGTGTCACACCGCGCCGGTGGGTATTGGATGCCAATGACGGGTTAAGCGCGTTTTTGACAAAACACATTGGCCGCGAATGGATTACAAACTGGAATGCTGTTAAGGGGTTGGAACCTTTGGCCGGTGATACGGGAGTGCTGGACACATTGGCGCGCATAAAACGCGAAAACAAATTAAAATTAGCCCGCCTGATTGATGAAACAACAGGTGTGTCGGTAGACCCGAATTCTATTTTTGACTGTCAGGTAAAGCGGATTCATGAATATAAACGGCAGTTGTTAAATGCGTTGCATATTATTTCGCAATACTTAAAAATTGTTGAAGACGGCGTTGATTTAACGGCTCCCAAAACGTATGTATTCGGCGGTAAAGCAGCCCCCAGTTATGATTTAGCCAAACGCATTATTAAATTGATCAATGCTGTGGGACATGTCGTTAACACCGATCCGCGGGTCAAAGGGCAGTTGAAAGTTGCCTTTATTCCCGATTATAAAGTTTCGGTGGCCGAAGTGGTCTTTCCCGGGGCCGATTTATCCGAACAAATTTCCACGGCCGGATTTGAAGCATCGGGCACCGGTAACATGAAGTTTGCCATGAACGGGGCCTTGACCGTCGGCACGCTGGATGGGGCAAACGTGGAAATCATGCGTGAAGTTGGCGAAGAAAATTTTTATCTGTTTGGTTTAACCGCCGAAGAGGTGGCCCAACGTCATGCGGCCGATACACATAAGCCGTGGGATTATTACAATCAAAACACAATGATTAAGCGCGTCATGGATACGTTGACGTCAACCTTGTTCACGGCCGGTGAGGATAAAGATGTCTTTGTGCCGTTGTTCCAAAACATTATGTTCCGTGACTATTATATGATTTTGGCGGATTTTGATGCCTATGCTGCGGTGCAGGAACGTGCATCGGCCGATTATCTGAACAAAAATCTGTGGCGCAAAAAGGCCTTGTTTAACATCGCCCGATCAGGTAAATTTTCTATTGACCGAACGGTTAAAGAATATGCCGATGATATTTGGCATGTAACCCCGTCTTTATAGAAAAAACTTGTTCTTTAAAAAAAACGTTCCCCGCCCATATAAAACGGGGAACTTTTTTAAAAAAAACTTGTCATTCAGTCCCAAATATGCTATTTTAAAAAAAATTTATTAAAGGGGTTGTGTCATGAAAGTTTGCTTGTCACACGAATCCGGGCGCAGCATGGTGGAAATGCTGGGCGTTTTGGCAATTATGGGTGTCATCAGTATAGCTATGATTACCGGTTATAATGTCGCCTTTTTAAGGTATCGCGCCGGCGAGTTGATGGATGATATCTCTTTACGCTCTATCAGTTATGTGCATCAAATGGAATTAATGGATCACCCCGTCAGCGGTCAGTTGCTCAATTCGGGTGAGTTCGGTGCCAAAACCCGCATCGGTTATCCGGCAAAAGCCCGTGTGGCGACCAATACCGATCATTTCGAGGTGATTGTTGAAAGTGTTAATAAAGATGTGTGCGAAATGGTTTTAACCAATTATACACATCCGATTGCCATGCGTGTCAAAGCAGGGGGCAGCACAGCCGATTATAATAAAGAAACCGACAATACCACAATTTGCGGAACGGGTGAAACCGTTGATGAAATGATTTTTGAATTTTCCAAAAAATTTGAACGATAATTATTTGTGATACCGTTAATGTCCCTGAAAAGCGGTATTCATGTTGCCTGGATCCTCGCATGCGCAAGGATGACCATCGGGGGGGTGTTTCAGGCGGTGTGCTTTTTCGCGGGTGGTGACGCCTCTCGTTTCTAAAAAGCGGCATTGGTTGTTGACTGGATGCTCGCTTTCGCAAGCATGACGGCCGAGGTAAACCGCCGGCCGAGACTCTTCTCTGCCGTCACCCTTGGGCTTGGCCCGAGGGTCCAGGGCAAAGAGTCCTTATTTTGGGGATGTGATAACATCCCCCATTCCGTCATAAAAACAACGTGTTAAAAGCGTTACAAAAAGGTTCCTTTTTGTAACGCCGTCCAAACGGATAGAAGACTTATCGGATATTTTTTAAAAAACAGATTGATTCTTAAGGGATTCTTTTGTTTTATACTTTTTATAGACAAACATAAAAAAACGGTTGCAAAAAAAGGAACCTTTATGTTACACTGATAAATGATTGTTTATCATGAATAAAGGGAGCGAGATATGAAGCAGGTGTTA
>CALXVS010000040.1 GCA_944392145.1 uncultured Alphaproteobacteria bacterium
ACGTTACGTTCTGTTCTTGCTCAATCGTCCGCTTCCATCCTTATTATAACACTATTTTATCTAACAATCCTTGCGAATCGTTGAAATTTAAGAATAAATACCGCTAATCTTGACAAAATGCCGAAATTCCTATACCTTAAAAAATATGAAACATCTTTATTTACTCTTTTTCCTATGCCTAATCTCTCTGCGCACAACAGCGGCCGGTGGCGGTTATTATATGGCTGATCTGCGCGCGCGGCAGGCAACCTTAAACGACGCCGCAAGCATTGAAAGTCTGGCTGCTTATTTAACAAAAGACTTAAAAACCGATGAACAAAAAGCCCGTGCCGTTGCTGTTTGGATGGTTTATCAAATGGAAAAAAACGGCTATCGCGCCAAACAATTGATTCGGTATTCAAATTTGGGAATTCAAGCTCCGGCGCCGGTTGAAAATGATCCGTTTAAAACCCGAATCGGCACCCCACAGGAATTTGCCGCCTTGTTTGAACAAATCGCCCGTGCGGCCGGCTTGACCGTCGTTACCATTAACGGATACGCCGGTAAAAACATTTCTGCTCCGCGGGCGCGTAAACCGTCCTGGACCGCAGCGCAAACATTGCTGTCGTTTATATCCCAAGAAAACAGTGATTTGCAACGCTATGAAGCCGCCTGGAATGCTGTTCAAATTGACGGAAAATGGCACTTGATAGACACCTATTGGATGATTGCCGGCACCACCGAATCGGCGCGTGACATTTCTTCCGATGCAAGCATGCGGCTGTTTTTAAAACGACGCTTAAACAGAACGCCTTCCCCCTCGTCTTTAAGGCGCGGAAAAACAATTGATGAGGATTATTTTTTCGCCAAACCGCGTTTTTTCATCAAAACCCATTTTCCGTTAGATTCTGAATGGCAATTTATCACCCCGCCGCGGTCTTGGGCAACATTTGTTTCTTAAACAAAAAGAAACCCGCCGTTTTTTAAAACAGCGGGTTTTATCAATTCCTTTACCGGGCGAATCGCTTTCAAACACACGACTCGTCTTGTTCAGCCGTGCCCAAGGTCTGTAACTTTAAAACAACATCCTGAAGCGACAGCGTTTCTTGAACGCCCGTTTGCATATTTTTTAAGGTTATTTGACCGGCGGCCGCCTCATCTTCGCCCAAAACGACAACATACGGCACCCCGATTTTATTGGCATAAGTCATTTTGTTTTTAAACTTCACCTCACCCAAATAAATTTCAGTCGGAATACCGGCGTCGCGCAGCTGTCGCGTCACATCCAATGCATATGCCGACACATCACCCATCGGCAACACCAGCACGTCGGCCGTTGTCGCCCGGCCGGCAGGAATCAGATTCGCCGCTTTCATTAAGTCAAACAACCGCGTCAGGCCAATACTCATCCCCACACCGGGTAATTTCCGATCGGTATAATATTCGGCCAAATTATCATACCGACCACCCGAACAAACAGATCCCCAATTTTGATAATCATCTATAAATGTTTCATATACCGTGCCCGTATAATAATCCAACCCACGGGTAATTTTTAAATCAACCACAAAATGCGTTTCGGGCACCCCCAAAGCGATCAGGCCCCGACAAACGGCCGTCAATTCGTCAAGTCCCGTCTGATACAAGTCATGTTGAATATCCAAGTCTGCTGCTTTGGTCAACACCGTTTCAAACGGCCCCGAAAGTTGAACAAACGCCAAAATACGTGTTATTTGCGATTCGGACAGAGCTAATTCTTTCAGGCCCGCACGCACGTTGTCAAGGCCGATTTTGTCTGCCTTATCAATCAAGCGCAAAATATCCGTTGCCTTTTCTTCCAATCCCAGCGCCGCATAAAAACCTTTCATCAGCTTCCGGTTATTCAAATGAATGTGAAACCAATCAAGCCCCACCGCTCGCAACACCCGATACATTAAAGCGGGCACCTCGGCATCATACAAAATGGATAGCTTTTCCGACCCGACAACATCAATATCCGCCTGATAGAACTCACGGAAGCGACCTTTTTGCGGGCGTTCGCCACGATATGATTTCGCAATGTGGTATCGTTTAAAGGGAAATGCCAATTCATTTTGATGCTGTGCCACATATCGGGATAACGGCACCGTTAAATCAAAGCGCAAACACATGTCTGTGTCCCCTTTTGAAAAACGATAAATTTGTTTTTCCGTTTCACCGCCCGCTTTGGCCAACAAAATTTCGGATAATTCCAACACGGGTGTATCCAACGGCACAAAACCACCGTTTTCAAACAATGCTCGCACCCGATCGGCCATTGCGTTAAAGGCCAACTGTTCGGCCGGTATCAATTCCATAAAACCGGATAAAATACGGGGGGTGACTTTTTGTGCCATGATGTTTCCTTTTAATATAAAATTTTACTTTTTCAACGTCTTACACGCACCGCGTTTTTCCACATGACGGGCCATTCCCGATTCGTCAAAAAAAACCAAAACTGAACACGATTCCACGCGATAACAGTGCATTTCATGCGTTGATTCACGCCGAACAATCAATGCCGGGCCCAACGTTTCTTCAATTTGTGTTCGCGACTTACCAATCAATGCCCGATCCCGCACACCATGTTCTAACGTGTCCGCAGAAATCAACGGCAATGTTTGACATCCCGTCAAAATCAAAAACATAAAACCGCTTGCTATACTTTTTTTCATAGAGGGCATTTTAACCGGTTTTTAAAGGGAAATCAAGTCCCAACCTTAAAAAAACTCACTCCATGGATGCCTTATCAGGATCAAGGGCATAAAATGCCTCTGTTTTATGAATCTCAACATTTTCAAGGGCATAATCGGCAGCACGCTTTCCTTCTTTAGAACGCAGCGTTTTATCCGCTCCCGCTTCCAACAATGCCATAACAACCGCGGGATTCGGATTGCTTTGCGCTGCCCGCATCAACGGCGTTCGGCCAAAGTTATCCGTCGCATTGACATCCACACCCGCCGCAATCAATGCCGTCACCACGGCCGGATTTGTATTATATCGTGCCCCGATACCCAACAATGTTTCGTTATCATCCAATCGCACAAAAACATCGGCACCGGCTTGTATCAAAGCCTGAATCACCTCAACATGCGGATTATATCGCACGGCCAGCATTAACGCGGTGTTCCCTGCCCTATCATGCTGGTTGGGGTTAGCACCTTGCTCCAAAATTCGGTTGATTTCCGATACATCGGTCGCACATCGGGCCGCTCCCATGAGCGGGGTAGCACCGAATAACCCCTTAAAATCAACCGGCAATTTTTCAACCATCGGCTGATAATGTAACTGTGATATAAAATACCGATTTTTTATGTATATAACAAGACGCCAAACAACCCACACCCCCACGGCCGCAATCACAATCCACGATAATAAGTGCATCCCCAAAACATATGTCCAACTGTTCATACGAACCCCTCCTGTTTCTTTACATTTTAGCACTGTTTATCAAAACAAACAAACTTTTTTTAGGGCATAAAAATATATTTTTTTACTTGCAACATAAAAAAACGCCCGACCTTTCGGACGGACGTTTTTGAATGTTAAAAATACGCAATCAGTTGCTTGTTTCGCCCGTGCCTGTCGCGCTCATATTTAAGTGGGTCGCGTCTGTCCACTTGACACCCGCAATAGACTTAACAGCTTCCTGAACACCGGGAGAGCAATTACCCTCTATTGTTACAACGCCCGCGTTAGTCGCAGTCATCGCGTTCACACAACCACCGACGTTACCCGTGATGTTTAAATCATTGAACGTTGCGGTAGCAGTACCGCCATTGATGTTTTTCGTCATACCGATAACGGCCAATTTCGCGGCTGTATCTATAATTTCATTGGCGCGATAGCGGTTCATCGCAATGGTGTAACCGGCAATACCGCCGATTGACAACACACCGATAATTGCTAATACGCCCAACATTTCTACCATTGAACGACCAGATTCATTATTCATTTTCATAGTGTTAGCCCTTTTTTTTAAAAGTTGTTGATAAGGGAATCCATTTTTCGGCAAACCTCACACAAAAAGATTTCCTTTTGTGTAAAATCGCCATAGACTCCCCGGTCGAAAATACCTGTGACAGTATTTCTGAAAGAAAGCATAAGAGATTGTTTTTGGAAAATCAATCTTTTTTTTCATTTTTTATAGACAAAAAAACACTTTTTGACATGATATCTTGTCTTAAGGCGATTTTTTTCTTAAAAAAACTTGTTTTTTTCAAAAAAAATAGCTAAAAGAGTGACATGATGACACAAAAAAATATTTTTTATATGACACTAATCGCCGTTTTGGTCGGTGTTCTGGCGTTAACGGCCTGCGGACGCCGAAATCGGCCTTCGTCACCAACCGATGCCATATACCCCGCATCCTATGTCGTGCAAGGTATCGGCATTTCCTCCTAAACTGTTACGGGTGCCACAAGCGTCGTCCGACACTTTCTCGCGCCGTTTCAATCCGAAACCCCGATTCGGTTTTATAAAATGCATGTGTTCCCTCTTTTTCTAACGCCTCGGCTGTCACAAGGACGCCCGTACACGCTTGTCCCTGTTCGGCGAAAGGAACAAAACTGACATCAGCGCCCCGACACGCCGCTATATCCGTTGCCAACCGCACAGATCCTGCGTGAATCTGATCGGGTAACCGATCCACATCTGCCGGCATTAAATAGGTTGGAAATTGGCCATCTTGCTGCAACCAAACCGCTGCCGTCATCGGATATTCCAATACCCGCGGCACAAGAACGGTTAAACCACCCTCTGCCGTCCGTATACCCAATATGCCACTTGCCGCAAAATCGGTTGGAAAGACGCTTGATAGTTTAAGTGCCGCCAACGCAATCGGACGCGGCGTTAAACACGCTGCTACCACACCGATACCCACGATTACCAGCCCCGCAAACACCCGTAACCCACCTGAAAATATAAGAAAAAGCCCTACAATCATAATAATCAATGCTGTCATACCAAAAGAAGGCACCCCAAACAAAGCCCCCGGTAAATCACAAATAAACCGACATATGCCAATAACTACATCTATCCCATATCCCGCCATTGTGATAAAAAATGTATCGCCCCCTATCGGCATTAACAGCAACGCGATCATCAACAATGGCATAATAATAACCGAAAATAAAAATGTCGTTGCCAAATTACCTAACAATCCGTAAAGAGCTATCTGATTAAAATGATAAACGGTTAAAGGTAACGTTGCTATTGTCGCCAACACATCCACTAAAATAAGGGCAACAACCATATCCCGTATCCGCCCCCAAAAACCGCCTGCCGAACGAAACCGCCGATATAACGGTGGAAATAATGTCACAAGAGCAAATACCGCCATAAATGACAGTTGAAATCCGATATTTAAAATTAATTCGGGTCTGACAACTAACATCACGGCCGCCGCAACCGCGGCGAATCGGGTCGAAAAAGGATTCCTATCCCAAAAAACAGCACCGAATGCCAATGCCAACATAACAAATGCCCGCACGGCCGGAATTTGGGCTCCCGAAAGGATTAAATAGCCAAAACCCGCCGCTAAAGCAACAACAACGGCCACCTTTTTTGTGTTTAACCAACCATTTATCCACGGAAAAAACGCCAATAAAAACCGAATCAGAAAAAACACCCCACCGGCAACCAATCCGAAATGAAACCCCGATACCGACAGCATATGCGTAATTCCCGAAAAACGGAACAGGTCATACATTTCTTCAGAGACAACTTTCTGATCTCCAATAACCAAAGGAACCGCTACTTGCGCCTGTTCATAGGAGAGAACCGTTTGCAACCGTTCGGATACAAAGCGACGCAGGTCTTCAATATGGGCCCTTAATGAATGCGATTCGGCCGAAACCACGGATTGAACCTGCCCGATACGACCGGTGGCACCAATACGCTCAAACCAAATCCGTCTGGCAAAATCATAACTGCCGGGGGCCGCGGGCAACCCCGGCGGTGCCAAAAAGGCCGTTACCCGAATCCGGTCACCGACAGACAAAACGGGATATTCAAAATCGGCGTTTAAACGCACATAAAACGGTGTTTCAGACACCGGAATTCCCCTGATACGAACATCTTTCAGGATGACTTGCTGCCGATCCGGTGCCCCGACGGCCGAAACAACACGCCCTTCAACCACCGTGTCACGTAAAATTTTCGGTAAAACGGGGGCTGCCACCTGATGCGCCCGTATACCGGCAACTGTCAATCCCAAAACCACACAGGTCACCACCCCCAAAACAAAATGCGCCACTTTGTTTTGGCGTATCAATCCCCATAATAGACCCGACACCGAACAGACACTTGCAGCAATAACCAGGGGCGGTTCTGTTTTCAGTCCGAAATACAGCGCGATTCCGGCAGCAAAGGCCGCAATATAACCATATAAAAAAGAATCGGAACGCATACCCTTTTTCGCTTTATCAATCAGTTGTTCGGTAAGCAGTCGGCAAATCACCGATCAACCGATCGTTAACTTTATGAATCATGTTATTCATCATATCAAGCCATGCCCGTTCCTTTGTTGCCGGGGCACTTTTGCGCGGCACAGCCTTCATTTCATGTCCCCCGACGCTTAAACGATAGCGCGTTTTTCCTGCCTGGTCTATAAAAACCAATTCCACCTGAAACGTCAATGTATATTCCATATTATCAAACGTATACCAGTTCTCACCGGAACGCCGGCGGCGGGTCATAGAGGCCTCTTTAATCACAAAAACAGCCTGAAGCGATGAGGTCTCATCTTGTGCCGAAAAACGGTTTTGTGCCCAATTTTTTAAGGCCTGTTCCGGCGTCACGGGCATTTTATATTCTATATGCGGCGGCCGATCATATTGCATCACATCCGATTCAATCCGAAACGAATCGGCTTTTAAATCAACAGGTGCCGCGTCCCGATAATCTGCCACATCAAAAGAAACCAACGGTAACGCCGAACAAGCCGCCACAACCCAAAAACAGGCAAACACAATAACTTTCTTCATAAAAGCTCATCCCTTTTAATTGTATAAACAGCACCGCAAAACTGACAAACCGCCTTGATGATACCGTCTTGCACCAATGCGTCTTTTTGAGCAGTCGGCAAGCTTTTTAAAAAATGCCGCATCCGATCAGCCCGACACCGGCAGGAAAACACCGGCGTTTTGGGATCAAATAATTTTAACCCTTCGGCATGAAACAAACGAAAAAGAACCTCGGCCGGCGGCAAATCACGCATTTCATCCTCTCGCACCGATTGCGCCAATACAGTGGCGGTTTCAAAGGCATCGGCCGCTTGCCCGGACGATGAATCGTCCCGATCCGGCATTTTTTGAATCATCAAACACCGTGCTTTATCCGCCCGTCCGGTTAAAATAATTTCCGTGTCAATTTGTTCCGATAATTTAAAATAAGACAACACCCCGTCCGTCAACGTTTGCCCCGCCAGCGCCACAACTCCTTGATACGGTTCCTGCCCGATAACACCGACAGAAAACATCAATCGGGCATTCGGACCAAAAGCCTCGGCCACCGTGTCAAACCGCACAGGCAGTTCGGTGGCTTGAAACACGGCATACGCCCGCACTTCCCCCTTGGGTGTCACATCAACAAACAAACTTTGAACCGGCCCGCTCCCTTTCACCTGTAAGGCAAAAACACCATCATATTTTAAGCCATCCGCCAAGGCTAAGGCCAATAAAACCCCCTCTTGTATCAAAGGGGTCAGCACCGCCGGGTATTGATGCCGCTCCAAAATATCGGCCATTGCCCGATCCGCCGCAATCAACCGGCCACGAACCAAGCCGTCGGCCAACATAAATGATTGAATCACATCCATCTTGAAATTCCTTTCCGTTTGCTTTATTATGACCGAAAGACCAAGGATTTGTCAATGTCAAAACAAATAACGGAACAAAGATTATATCATATCGCACTGCATTATTTGTCAAAATATGATGCCGGCACCGAAAAGGTGCGCCGGATGCTCATGCGACGCGTTTTAAACGATACCCGCCAAAACGATACCCCTCCCCCCGCCGCTGTTCCGATATGGATTCAAGCCGTTTTGGATAAACTAGCCCGATTGGGATATATAAATGATGAAACGTATGCCGCCAATCGGATGCGCCGCTTGTCCGAATCGGGTAAATCCCTGCGCTTTATTCGGCAAAAGTTAGCGCAAGAGGGCGTTGACACCGCCCTTATCAATCAAGCTGCCGCGCGTTCCCCTGCTTCGGAAACCGATCGGGCGGCACGTTTGGTTCGCCGCAAAAAAATGGGATACTTACGTCCGGCAGGACAACAAGCCGCCTTTTTTCAAAAAGATTTAGCCACCTTGGCACGTGCGGGTTTTTCCTATGCCGTGGCACGGCAAGTATTGAATATCCCGGACGGGAATGCCCCGTCTGACATTGATTTTTCACAAATTGAAACGGAGGAAGCGGACGTTTAACCATCCTCTAAATGCAGTAGCACCGACACACACAACGGAATGGCAATAAACGACGGGGCCCAGGCGGCAAACATCATCGGCAAACTGGACGACATGCCCAACACGTTTGTAATCCGCGATAGGAAATACAATAAAAATCCGCACAAAATTGCCCCTAATACCCGTGCCAATGTTTTACCCTGCCGCGATGAAGGCGGCAGGGCAAATGCTGCCGCGATTAAAATCATTGAAATCAAAAAAACGGGAAAAGCAATCAATTCGTGCCAATACATCTGATGCGCCGCGGCCGAAAATCCGGACTCCTTTAAAAATCGGATAAATTTGGGGAAGCGCCAAAATGACATGGTGCGCGGCTCATCAAATTTTTCCAAAATCCGTTCCAAATTCATACTGGTGCGAAATGTCACGGCATCTTCGGCAGAACCGCTTTGCGCAACCGGATCAATCACAAAAGCCCGATGCAACGTCAACCTCCCGTCGCGCAATGTGCCTAAATCCGACTCGGTTTGCTTTAAAAATGTGTCATCCGATGCAACCTCAAAAACCGATACTTTGTCTAACAGAACATTTTGATCCTGCTGCCGCACCCGTGCGGCCCGAATGACCAACGCACCGCCGTTTTGAACCTCACGCAGCCATAACCCCTCCTCGGACCATGAAAACAACTTGGCCCGCGACAAACCGACCCGCTCCTCCATACGCTCATACTGCTTGGCCGTCAGGGCAGAAATCGGATTAAAAATCGTAATATCAAATACCCCCAGCGTCAATGTAAAAATTACAAGCGGTAGCAAAAAATTCCATACCGACAACCCAACCGCCCGCATGACGACCAACTCGGATGACCGGCTTAACCTTAAAAAGAAAATAATTCCCGCAATCAAAAACACAAACGGCAGTAAAATATGAATCATTTGCGGGGATTTCAACAACGCCAACACCCCCACGTTAAAAAACGATACGCCTTCATGCTTGGACGCTTCCCGCAACAGTTCAATCACGTCAAATAACAAAATAACCGCTGTCAACACAAACAGTGTCGCGAAAAAAACAAGCATAAACTGCTTTAACAAATACCGCAGCAAAATTAAATTCATGCGCCCACTTTAGCAAAAAAAAAGAAAAAAGTCATTCTTTTTTTGTATTTTCCCGCGTTTCCCCCTTAAAAAAAGAAAGTTCCCGCACTTTTTTTCAAAATACCTCTTGACTTTGTTAAAATCTTATTGTATAAACACGCCTTATCATGAGTGCGTAGCTCAGCTGGTAGAGCACCTGACTTTTAATCAGGTGGCCCTGGGTTCGAATCCCAGCGCGCTCACCATTTATAAAAAAGCCACCCTTTACGGGTGGTTTTTTTGTAAATCATGATTGG
>CALXVS010000041.1 GCA_944392145.1 uncultured Alphaproteobacteria bacterium
ACAAAATAAGGAATTATTGCCCTGGACCCTCGGGCCAAGCCCAAGGGTGACGGTGGAGGGGAGTCCCGGACGCTGACTCAACTTCAATCGTCATCCTTGCGCAGGCGAGGATCCAGCAGCACTGATGCCGCTTTTTAGAAACGAGAGGCGTCCCCGCCTGTGAAAAAAACCCACCGCCGGCGACACCCCTCCGGCGGTCATCCTTGCGCAGGCGAGGATCCAGCAGCACTGATGCCGCTTTTAGAGACCTTTGACGCCCCGCTAAAATAAGGACTCATTGCCCTGGACCCTCGGGCCAAGCTTAGAGGATGACATGGAATGGGTTGTCCGCTATCGCGGAAAACGGACTCTTTGCTCTGGATGCCCGATCGGGGTCGGGCATGACGGTGGAGGGGGAAAGGACACCCGCATGCGCGGGCATGACGAGAGGGGGAAAAGGACACCCGCATGCGCGGGCATGACGAGAGGGGAAAAGGACATCCGCATGCGCGGGCATGACAGAAGTGAGATATCACCCTATGACAGTTGTTCTTTCAACCGATCCAGGGTGTGGACAAGTTCGGGCGACCCCGCCGACCCAATCAACCCGACTGCTCCGGCCGAACCGGCACCGGCCAAAGAACGGCCGTCAACACCGGTCGCCGCCTTTTGCCGTTTCAAACGGGCGCGCGCCTGGTCTATCCGAATCACAGGGGCCACCGCTGCCACGGCCGCTTCCTGCCCCGTCCCCCCCGGTTCTGCGGCCAGCCGATTGTTCTTTTCGTTACGCATGATTATCCCCCCGCATCACCTTGGCGAACCGGTTTAACAGGCCGTTGGCAATCTTAACCTCACTGTTTTCATAAAAACAATGCGTCATATCCACATATTCGTTGATGATAATCGGCGCATCCAAGTCCGGATTCACAAAAAATTCGGCCAACGCCACTTTTAAAATGCATTGAAACGTCAAATCCAACCGCTTGTAATCTATATGCGCACTTAACCCCGACCGGATGCTTTGTTCCAAATCGCCCTCTGATTCGGCCACATATTTCACCAAACGTGTGAACAAATCGGCATCTCCGGGCGTCAGGGCAATTTCCTGTTCCCCGCCGGCGGGCAGGTCTTTTAACACCCGCGCGCCCGTTTTCCCCATTAAAAAGGCCGACATCAGGGCATCATAATCCCCCCCTGTCAAGGCGTGCGCATAAACGGCCTGCACCGCCATTAAGCGGGCATTTGTAAAAATAAGCTTGGATTGTTTTTTCATATCTGTTTCCTAAATCAACGTGCGGATAAAGTCTTCAAAATCTTTTGTTTCCTGAAAATTTTTATAAACGGAAGCATAACGCACATAGGCCACTTTGTCAAGCATAAAAAGCTCGCGCATCACCAATTCTCCGATATCGGACGATCGCACTTCGGGGGCGCCGGTTTCTTCCAACTGACGGGTCACACGCGCCACCAGCATGCTGATTTTATCCGATGTGATTTCACGTTTAGACACGGCCAACCGAATGGATTTTAACAATTTATCCCGATCAAACGGCACCCGCACCTCGTTTTTTTTAACAACCAACAAGTCGCTTAACTGCACATACTCAAACGTCGTAAAGCGCCCCCCGCACCGGTCACATGCCCGGCGCCGGCGAATGTTCGCCCCGTCTTCGGACGGACGCGAATCTTTCACAACAGTGTCGTCACTGCCACAAAACGGACAACGCATTACTTATAATCCCTGATAAATCGGAAACTGTTTTACCAATTCGCGCACCCCCGCCTGCACCCGTGCCGTGACAGCGGCCGTTTCGCCCCCCGCGGCCATAGCGTCAATGATATCGGCAATCCAATGGCCGATTTGGCGGAACTCGGCTTCCTTAAAGCCGCGCGTGGTGCCCGCCGGCGTCCCGACACGCAGGCCCGACGTCACCCCCGGTTTTTGCGGATCGTTCGGCACCGCGTTTTTGTTGCAAATCAACCCGGCATCGGCCAACGCATCACACACGGCCCGCCCCGTCAACCCAAACCGGCGCAGGTCAATCAAAATCAGGTGCGTTTGCGTCCCGCCACCGACCAAATCAATGCCCCGCCCGTGTAACGTATCGGCCAACGCGGCCGCATTCGCAACAATTTGACGGGCATAGGCCGCAAACGCGGGCGTCAGGTTTTCCAAAAACGCAACGGCTTTCCCCGCAATCACGTGCATCAACGGGCCGCCTTGCAGTCCCGGAAAAACCGCCGAATCAATTTTTTTGGCAATCTCCGGGTTGTTCGTTAAAATCAATCCGCCGCGCGGCCCACGCAACGTTTTGTGTGTGGTAGAGGTCACCACATCTGCCCATTTTAACGGATTGGGATACACGCCGCCGGCCACTAACCCCGCCACATGCGCCATATCCACCATAAAATAAGCACCGACCGAATCGGCAATAGAACGAAACCGCTTAAAATCAATAACATCGGGATATGCCGACCCGCCCGCGATGATTAAACGCGGTTTGTGTTCGGCGGCCAAGCGCGCCACGGCGTCATAATCCAACTTACCCGCCGGCGTCACGCCATAGGCCACACTTTTATAATATTTGCCCGACGATGACACACGGGCGCCGTGCGTCAAATGTCCGCCGGCATCTAATCCCATGCCCAAAATCGTATCACCCGGTTGTAACAGGGCTAAATACACCGCCGCGTTAGCACCGGACCCCGAATGCGGCTGCACATTGGCAAATGCGGCCCCGAACAGACGGCAGGCCCGCTCAATTGCCAAGCGTTCCACCCTATCCACACACGCGCACCCGTGATAATACCGCTTATCGGGGTATCCTTCGGCGTATTTGTTGGTCAACACCGACCCGACCGCGGCCAACACGGCGGGCGATACAATGTTTTCCGATGCAATCAGTTCAATATGGTTTTGCTGCCGCGTCAGTTCATCGTGAATGAGGGCAGCCATATCCGGATCGGTTTGCGCCAAAGCGGCGGTTAAATCAAAAGTCATGGGGCATTTTCTCCAATTGGTTGACGCGGGCGGTATGACGGCCGCCTTCAAACGCCGTGGTTAAAAAGATATCGGCACACTGTTTGGCGGTATCGGCATCCGTCACCCGACCGCCCAAAATCAACACGTTGGCGTTGTTGTGCGCCCGGGCCAATCGCGCGGTTTCGGGCGAACACACCAACGCCCCGCGAATAAAATCATACCGGTTGACGGCAATGCTCATCCCAATGCCGGTGCCACAAATTAAAATGGCAAAGGGCGCCTCATACCGATTCAGGGCTTTGGCAACATAAAACGCCTTTTGCGGATAATCAACGGGCGTGTTCGGGTCGTTGGTGCCGTAATTATAAACGGTGTATCCCTTGTCTTCTAAATAAGAAATCAATTGCTCTTTTAAGGAGCACCCCGCATGATCCGAGGCGATAATGACTTTTTTTGCTTGCATGTTGTCCTTTCTCCCGCTAAAATAAACCGTGTTTTATCAGTATAGCAAAGGCCGCATGAAAACACAAGAGGAATTCTTAACCACCTTTCGCACCCCTGCCGCACCGGCGGGTGTTTTAATCGGCATTGATTACGGCAACCGCCGCATCGGGTTGGCCGTGTCGGACGGAGAAAAAAAAATGGCCTTCCCCTTAAAAACCATTGAAAAACTGGCCGAACTGGATGCCGTTGTTGCCGAATGGCACCCCGCGGCGTTTGTGGTGGGCATGCCCTTTGAACCCGACGGCAGCGAAGGATTTATGACGCATCAAGTCCGCCTGTTCGCCGCCCGTATTGCGGAAAAATACGCCCTGCCCGTTTATGCATGGGACGAACGGGATACCTCGACCCAGGCCGCCGCCGCCCTGTATCAGGCCGGCACATACGGCAAAAAACATAAACGCCGCTTGGACGCCCACGCCGCCGCCGTTATCCTCCAACGCGCCTTGGACGCCTTGTCCGGGGCATGACGGCGGGGGTCTGTCCCCGCCGGTGAAAAGGCCCACCGCCCGCGGGCGCCCCCTTTGGCCGTCCTCCTTGCCCCCCTCTCCCCGTCATGCTTGCGAAAGCGAGCATCCAGGGAAACTAATTCCGCTTTTCCTCCTCTTGACGCCCTGTTTTCTTCCGGTAGCGCCACGCCCTGTATAACGATATGAGGCCGGCTGTTACCCAAACCACCGCCGCCGTGTTGGCAACCGTCGTGACAACATTCATATCCCATTCATTTACCGCCGGCCAATACCACGCCCCACCCAAGGCAGCCAACAAAACGGCCGCAAAGACATACGGCATCCACCCGATTGCCGCCATATAATAACACACGCGCGGCCACCGATTATAAGCCGCCGTAAATAATCGCCGCCCGCCCGACAGCGCATAAATCAAACCGATGAAAAAAACAAAACTCACCCCGTTAAACCACATCTGGGTTAAATCGGTTTGAAGCGCAAAAAACGGCAAAGAAGCCACCATAAATCCACCCCCCAAAAGCCCGAAAGCCGATCTTTTTTGTTGTTTTTCATGCATGGGTGTTCTCCTTATTTTCTTTTACAATTGTTTTTATAGGCTTGTTTTAAAGCAAACGCACCTTGACCACCTAAATAACCGTAATTAAAGGGTTGGACATATTTAACTGTTTTACCTAAAACATAGTCTGCCACTTTATTTGAGGTTGATATAGGTGATTTAGTATAAGACTTTTTAAAAATTTTTGCAAATTCTTTTAAAACATCTTTGCTGTTACACTTATTTGTCATATAAATTTCCTTTCAAAATAAAACCGTCCAACATCGGACAGAAGAAATTATAACAAATTTTGTTATCAATATCCAGAAAAAAAATAACAAAAATTGTTTTTTCTATAATATATTTAATTGTCCCACCGCCCGCGGGCGCTCCCTTTGGCCGTCATTCTTGCTCCCCTTCCCCGACCGTCCTCCTTGCGAAAGCGAGCATCCAGGGGGCATGAATACCGCTTTTCCCGCGTCAGCGGACAACCAATTCCATGTCATCCTTGTGCTTGACACGAGGATCCAGGCAACATGAATACCGCTTTTTAGAAACGAGAGGCGTCACCACCCGCGAAAAAGCACACCGTCTGCGACACCCCTCCGGTCGTCCTCCTTGCGAAAGCGAGCATCCGGGATAAACAATTCCGCTTTTCCTCCCCTTAACGCCCCGCCAAAATAAGGAATTATTGCCCTGGATGCCCGATCGGGGTCGGGCATGACATAAGGGGGAAGGCCGTCCTCCTTGCGAAAGCGAGCATCCGGGAAAACTGATTCCGTTTTTTAAGGGTGTCAACACCCCACTCCAACAGAGTCACTTATCCACAAGATTTTGACTGATATCTATAAAAAACGCCTGACCCCACAGGTCCAATTTCGTTGCATCCGTGATAAAGGGCAATACATCCTCTTTTGCTGCTTCGTAATCAATCGCTTTAAAACGCTCACATAACAGTGTTTTCAGGGTTTCTATCGTGAACGTCTCCCCTTTCTTTAAAACACCGGATTCTTCAAGTCTTGCTTTTAAATGGGGTAAATTTATTTTTGATTGATGCGCCAGATAAAAGATATAATCATATAAATCACGTCCCTTAACCCGATTTTTCCACCCCCGACAAATAACGGCATGAACCTTACCGGCAAATAACGACGGCATGTCATAAAGTTTCACCTGATAGGGTGATGGCAATAATCGGTATTTATTTTCAAAAGAGGCAAAGGCCGGCGGATTGGTATCAACTTCAAACTTTATTTTAATGACCTCGTTCGGGTTTATATCAATATCCGGTAAATGATAAATACGGATGATGTGTTCCTTTGTATTTCCCTTTAAAAAGGCCGATTTAATATCGGAATCAACGGATTTTAGTTTTTCTTCTATTGAAAATTTTAAACCGACCGCAGCCAGTTCCGTTGTCAGCCCCTTAAAATACGGTTTTAATTCAAAATCCGGATCGGGTGATACAAGTGAAAAATCCAAATCTTCGGAAAAACGATCAAGGCCATAAAAAATACGCAACGCCGTCCCGCCATAAAATGCACCATGTTTAAAAAAGCCGGCCCGCGACAACCCGCATAAAGCAATCTCTTGCACAATTTCCTTTACAGCGTTTTTCTTTTGAGCCAGTGTTTTTGTTTGATAGGACGCCAACATTTGCGTTAAAATCGTCTGCATTATAAAACGCTCCTGATAAACTTGACAAGCATATGAAGATTGGTTGAATGATAAAGAGGGGCCATTTTTTCTAATGTTTCTTTATTAAGCTTCGCAAACCCCTCTTCGTCTATCCGTAAATCTTTAAATAAAAGGTTCTTTAAGTCTGTTAAACTTCTTACAGGCGGTAAAGTATATAACTTATCGCATAAAGCCTTTTCCGGCGTCGCAATTTGGTAAGAGTAATCTTTCTCTTTATAAATTAAGACCCCCAAAGGATATACGTTGGCCGGAACATCCCGATATAAAAACAACCCAAAACTATTTTGATATTTCTTTTTTTTGCGCTTATGAAAGGTAGCAGATGTATATGTCCGATAAACAGCTTCCGGAATAAGCGAATAAACATAAAGCGCATAATCAAAAGACAGATATGACGGTCCGAAAATACGTCCCGCCAAATAGTGCCCCTCCGTTGTCGGATCGGTTTCATATAATTCGCGCGCAACAGGTATCAAGCGCCCGGCGCGCACCTCGCGGCGAATCTTATCCTTAATATTCGCATATTTGCTAAACTTTATCTTTAAATCATCAAAAGAATATATCATATTTCCTCCCGATAGTCCAATTATATTGGACTGACAGGAGAAAATCAAGCATTTTTTATAAAACGGTAAAAACCCACCACCCGCGGGCGCCCCCTCCGGCCGTCATCCTTGCCTCCCCCTCCCCGTCCTCCTTGCGAAAGCTTTGGATCCAGGCAGCATGAATGCCGCTTTTCCCGCGTCAGCGGACAACCAATTCCATGTCATCCTTGTGCTTGACACGAGGATCCAGCAGCATGAATGCCGCTTTTCCTACCCCTTAACGTCCCGCTAAAATAAGGATACCCCCCCCGCCCGCCTTTTAAATCACCGCAAGCACCAAAACGAATAAAACAAAATAAACGCCGATAAACCCTGCCGCACGCCCCATAAACGAGGTCAAGCCTGCTTTTCGCCAAACGGCCTCTTTCACCAAAAATGCCCCGACAAACGCAATCCATGCCCCACGACGCACCTCCTCGGCAACATCGTTTAACGCTGCCGCCGTTTCAAAAGAACGCGCCCCAAAATCCGTAACGATACCGGTTGTTAAAACCGGTATCGTCACCATGCCCAGTGTAAACAAAACAGCCTGATATATAATGGTTTTCAGATTCATTCGTTATGCTGCTCCTTAATAGAATGCTTTAAGAGCAGAATACCTTTTATTTTTTCTTTGTAAAGTATTTTCATACAACTCAGGTGATTGATAATACAAAAAAGATTCGGGATTGGGATGTTCCCTTACTTTTCTTAAGAACTCTTCCTCATCAGCATTCAATGGTTTAATTGCATAGGCTTCTTTAAAAAGTCTATCAATCGGATCAAACATCTCACGCATTGCTTTCGTTACAGCTTGTTTAGTCATAAAATTTGTTAAATAGGGTATAAATATTTATTTTCCTTTCAAGAATTAAACTAAACACCTGGGGACCTATCCCACACACCTAATTATAACAAATTTTGTTATCAAAGTCCGGAAAAAATAACAAAAATTGTTTTTTCTATAATATATCTAATTACCCCTTTTCCAAAAATCACAAGCGCCCGCCTCTTCATCCCATGCGCCGTCCAGTTCCGCGCACAGGTCAAACAAAACACGCCGCATTTGCTGCCGGTCACACGGTTGTGCCGTCGGGCGCGGGTCGGTTTGGGGCATGGTCACACAGGCATCCCAAACTGCCTGATCTGCCGGCGTCAAAAAAACACACCCATAGGGATAAATCAAGACCGGACAATCATCGCGACACACACGCTGATGCTTATCCCATAACAATCCCATGTCTTTGCAATATAAATCATTATCAAAAAAATAATACACGGCAAATCCCGCCAGAAGCCATATCGGCGCCGTCACAAACAAAATCGCCGCAATCAACCCGATTATTAAAATCCGCCAAATAATATCACGCATGGATAACCTCTGTTCCTTTTTTACCAAACTTTAAGGGGGACCTATCCCACACACCTAATTATAACAAATTTTGTTATCAAAGTCCAGAAAAAATAACAAAAATTGTTTTTTCTATAATATATTTAATGATTCCTTTTCCAATAATCACAGGCGCCTGCTTCCTCATCCCAGACACCCTCATACTGTTGGCACAATACCATATGCATCCGGCGCCAGGCATCCCGATCACACGGCACTTGCGGCACACCGCGATACGGCAGGGAATGCGCAACGCACGCGGCTTCAAGGGCAACCTGATCGGGCGTTAAAACAAGACATCCTCTCCCTTTAATCCAGGCCAAACAATCCATGCGGCATCGCCCCTCGTCATAATCCCAAACAAAACCGTCACTGTAACAATGTCCGGGGCGATCTATAAAATAATAAATCACAACCAATAAAACAAAAAGTAAAATCGCCCCTGTTCCCATACCTAACAGAATAAGGAATGCCTTGAATATTCGTTGACGCAGCGGCCGCTGTTTTTTTAAAGCGGACGCCCTCTTATTTTTCCGAATCAAGGCATATAACACTCTGTCTTTCTTCCGGTAGCGCCACGCCCTGTATAACGATACGACGCCGGCTGTTACCCAAACCACCGCCGCCGTGTTGGCAACCGTCGTGACAACATTCATATCCCATTCATTTACCGCCGGCCAATACCACGCCCCACCCAAGGCAGCCAACAAAACGGCCGCAAAGACATACGGCATCCATCCGATTGCCATCATATAATAACACACGCGCGGCCACCGATGATAAGCCGCCATAAACAACCGCCGCCCGCCCAACAAGGCATAAATCAAACCAACAACAAATATCCCTATCCCGCCCAAAGCCACAAGACCCGTCAAAAAATGGGGCAGCACCGCAACCGGCGTCACCGTTATCATTAAAATACCGCTTAATAAAGAAATATCAGATTTCTTTCCTTGCTGATGCGCCATTTAAGGTCTTCCTTTCGTTTTTCATAAAGCATACGGGAAAAAGAAATGTAAGACAAGCATTTTTTGATAATAATACGGACTCATCACCCTGGATGCCCGATCGGGGTCGGGCATGACGGGAGGGGGAAGATGCCCGATCGGGGTCGGGCATGACGGTGGAGGGGAGT
>CALXVS010000042.1 GCA_944392145.1 uncultured Alphaproteobacteria bacterium
GGGTTCGAATCCCAGCGCGCTCACCATTTATAAAAAAGCCACCCTTTACGGGTGGTTTTTTTGTAAATCATGATTGGCGCCGGATTTGAACCCATTGGGTTCGGTCGCGCAGCGAAAGCAAGCGGACGCCGTCAGGCGGTCCGAATGAAATGAGGACGAGGGGGAAATACCCCCGAGCAATCCCAGCGCGCTCACCATTTATAAAAAAGCCACCCTTTATGGGTGGTTTTTTTGTAAATCATGATTGGGGCCGGATTTGAACCCATTGGGTTCGGTCGCGCAGCGAAAGCAAGCGGACGCCGTCAGGCGGTCCGAATGAAATGAGGACGAGGGGGAATACCCCCGAGCAATCCCAGCGCGCTCACCATTTATAAAAAAGCCACCCTTTATGGGTGGTTTTTTTGTAAATCATGATTGGGGCCGGATTTGAACCCATTGGGTTCGGTCGCGCAGCGAAAGCAAGCGGACGCCGTCAGGCGGTCCGAATGAAATGAGGACGAGGGGGAATACCCCCGAGCAATCCCAGCGCGCTCACCACTTTGAACAAGTCGTCTGAAAAGGCGACTTTTTCTTTTATTTTCAATGGCTTAAGCTGGTTCGATTGGACTCCACACAAAAAGCATCAATTTTCGCCGACAATCGAACTCATAATCATGAAAGTAGCTGATTTATTACATTTCACATTTTTGATGCTGTTTAAAAGAATTGACTTTAAATTTCATATATTGTATAATGGTCTAGAAAAAATAATAGGAGAAGTTATGTTCTTAAAAACAATTGTCTGTTCCGGTATCAATGAAAAAAATGACATCAATGACGCCATAGATTTTTTAAAAAAGTATAAAAATGCAGAATTTGGTGTGCAGTGTTCCCCACGAAAAGCCGGATATCAGACGCCTCGTTTTGAATGGCTGAAAGAACTGCTCAGCAAACTGAATGAACAAAAAATTGAAAACAGAGTTGCTCTGCATTTGAATGAGGGATTTGTTGTTTCCTTTTGCGATGGAAAAGTGCCTGATGAAATTTCCGATTTATTAAATTTAGGAAACACAGTCGGCCGGTTACAACTGAATTTTAAAATTGGGAGAGAGACTTTTGCTTCAGGAATCGTTCCAAATATAGAAACGCTCCAGAAAACAATGGAAACAGTTGCACCTCATCCTATTATTTTGTCCGCAAGTCAGCCAAATTTATCTTTTATTCATAAGGCTCATCATCAAGGGATGAAGTTTGATATTTTATTTGATGATTCGTTCGGTGAAGGGGTTGCACCTGAGGCACGTAGAGCCCCTCTTTTTGTGGATGTTTTTCAAGGTTATGCTGGTGGACTTTCACCGGAGAATATTGCTGAAGAAATTATTAAAATTGGGAAAGTAGCCAAAGGGAGAGTCTTTATCGACGCAGAAGGGAAACTCAAACAAGACGGCTCTTTCTGCTTTGACAAGGCTGAAAAATTTGTTCAAAATGCTCTCGCTTCACAAAATATAAAATCTGTTGTTTTGAAAAATAAAATGAAACGGACAATTTAGCTCGCGGTGTGCAAGGTATCCCTCACCATTTATAAAAAAGCCACCCTTTATGGGTGGTTTTTTTGTAAATCATGATTGGCGCCGGATTTGAACCCATTGGGTTCGGTCGCGCAGCGAAAGCAAGCGGACGCCGTCAGGCGGTCCGAATGAAATGAGGACGAGGGGGAAATACCCCCGAGCAATCCCAGCGCGCTCACCATTTAAAAAAAACCGTCCTTTATGGGCGTTTTTTTTTGTATCACCAATTCAACGAGTGTTGTTTTTATTCGGACGTCATCACAGAAACAAATAAAAACAATCGCCTTAATAAGACCAAAGTCTATGATTTTCGGCTTATTTTTCCCTTGCATTCCCTTTTATTAAAACACACATAAGTTACATCATTAAAAATGGTATGATGAATAATTATGTTGAATACTTTTCAAAGATTTGTTCTAATAGCCTCTCTCTTTCCGGCTTTTTCTGCAGCAGCAACAGACGTTTCTGATTATGACTCCTTTTACGCCGCATATAAGTCATACGAAGCACCCGAAAATAATCTGACAATCACAGGTACTTTAAGTGCCGACACAACCATCGGACGTCCCGGCTCATCTGTTACAAACATAGACGGTTCATCTTTCGGTTTTTTAGGAAACAGCATGAACGGATTTATTCTTTTGTCCGATCAAACCCTTTCTCTCACAAACGGAGGAAGTTTTTCCGTTTTGGATAAAACAGCCTCTATCAACACGGCCTATACCGGATTTGTCCAATCGCCAAGTGGCGGCGTTTTTCAAAATGGTGGCGGAGCTCTATCAATTTCAAGTTCAGCCTTTACAAACAACACAGCCTCCCGCGGCGGCGGGGTCTTTTTTCTGACAAACAATGCTACATTAAGTGTATCGGATAGTGCTTTTCAAGGGAATAAAGCATCTTTTGGAAATGGCGGTGTTTTAAGCAGCGACGTTGGGACGACAGCCTCATTAAGCAATGTTTTTTTCGAGAACAACACAGCTTATCGTTACGGCGGAGCTATTTTTAACGATGGAACGGTATCGATTGATACGGCTAGTTTTATTTCAAACACAGGCTCCAGTGGTTCGGCTCTTTACAGTGCGACGACGGCAACATTGAAAAATGTCTATTTTGAAAACAACTCCTCTTCGACCGATATCGGAGCCATCTATAACAGTGGTACACTAGAGATTGATAATGCCACTTTTATAAGCAACAGTGGGTTTGATGGCGGAGCAATTGGCAATGTCGGTATGTTGGGCGATGATATGTATGCGCTTGTCAAGAATGCCTCTTTTACGAATAATTCAGCCATTTTCTATGGTGGAGCCATTTATAATAATGATGTTTTGTATCTTGTAGATAGTGTCCTCACACAAAACACGGCCGGAGAGGAAGGAGGCGCTATTTTTAATTCTGGTGTTTTGACAATTCTGGCCGAAAACAGTGATGTTTTATTTTCTGGAAATACCGCCAACGGAACACCGAATGCGATTTCCACAAACGGCGTTTTAAATTTAAATGCCTCTCCCGATCAAGCCGTGATATTTAATGACCCGATTACCGGATCCGGCAATATATTTATCAATCGCCCCTATGTCATTAACGGCGAGAATGTTCCGACCGGAGGAACAATTTCACTCAACGCCGATATGAGCGGTTATACCGGCTCGGTCGTTATTGCAGACGGCCTTACTCAAGTTCAAGACAACGGCACTTTTTTCAATGCCTCTTCATTAACGGTAGAAAACGGGACACTGGACATCGGAAGCACAAAAGCCACCGTTGGAAGCGCCGTTTTTGACGCTAACTCTGTTTTAGCATTAACCATCCAAGATAGTGCGTCGTATGGTTATTTAAGTGCCGATTCGATTTCGATTACGCCGGGAGCAAAGCTAAAAGTGACTCTCTCCAACACGGTATTAGGATCAAATTCTTCTCTTTCTTTTCATTTATTACAAAGCACACAGAGTTTTATTGACGCATTTTCGCCCAATATAGACAATAATCTCTACACATTCACACAACTGGGAGACGGCTGGTACGAGGTAAAGCAAAGCCAGACCTATCGAGATGTAATTGAAAAATCCGGAGGCACACAAAACAACCAGAACACGGCAACAGCTTGGCAAACAGATCCCTCTCCCACGCAATCAGGGACAGCGCATGCAATCTATGAAGAGTTGGATATGTTAGTCCAAAACAACGGTGATGAGTATGTTCAAGCTTTAACGGCATTAGCTCCCTCTGCGGCTCCGCTTTTACAAGTTCTCGGTCTTTCCTATCTTGATCATTTTCAAAAAATGACGGATAGATCTAATCGCAAAGAATACCGTAGCGGTCAAGGAATTTTGTGGGCTGACACCTTTGGTTCAGGATCTCATCTGGATGCAACGACGGCCTACCCTGAACTTCATATCTATGGATACGGCATTGGATTCGGGGCAGAGTACATTAAAAATGACTGGACAGTAGGGGCTGCCTATTTATACCAATTTAATCGGTTAAAAGATCATTTAAGAAGCATTCAAACACCCACGCACGGCTTTGGTCTTTATACGACTTATACTCCGAACAATTTTATTTGGAACACAAAGCTTTCTTTCTTTTATAGTCGCCTAAAAGAAAATAAAGATGTCGGAGGGTATCAAGTTACAAATCGTCCATCAGCCTACACAACCGGCATTCGTAGCGATATCGGATACGTTTTCACGCCATCACAGTGGACGATAACCCCAAAAGTCGGATTGCAATACGCATTCATTCGTCGTCGAACATCAACCGATAGTGCGACTCAAAAGATTCTTGCCAACAACCTTCATTTTTTAACAGGTTTTACAAAACTTTCCATTGAAAGAAGTTGGAAACCCACATCGGACACGACCATTATTCCGTCTTTTGAAGTCGGCGCCTCTTACGATTTATCCTCTGACAAAGACAACAGCCGTGTTATTTTAAACAATGCACTGACCTATACTCTTTCCGGCCAAAAGCTATCTCCGTGGCAAGCCGATTTATCACTGGGATTAACCGCTCGCTTTGGGTCTCAATTTGAATGTCGCTTAGGTGCAGAGGCTGCCTTTCGCCACCGCTATCAAAATTACATCGGTTCAATCAAAGGGATTTATTATTTTTGATTGTCCGAATCATTTAAACAACATTCAAAAAACGATTGCCAATTAGTCATCACTGTGATAGCATCGTTTGTATAGCATACATCAATTTCCATTTTCCATACAAATCTTTTTACCCTACCAATTTGGGCAATCTTTGGGGATTAGAAACAGTGGTATTATTTTTTGACTTTATCAAGGAAGTTGTAGTATATAACAACACTCAATAGGTATGATAGAAATATGTAACCCTTATTATAAACTTTATGATTCAGAGTAAGAAATGAAGAAATTAACACTGTTTTTAATGATCATCATAACACTTGTATCAGGAGTATTTCTCATTCGCCCCACTCCGATTCCACACCGAATTCATTATGTCTGGGTTGGGAGAAACCCTCTTCCTCTCAGTGCACAAAAAGCGATTGACTCATGGAAAAAATATGCGCCAAGGTATCGCACACCCGTGCATTTTTTTAACCAATAAACCTTTTGCCCCGCTCCTGTCCCGCTTTTTCAGATGATTTTACGGGCTTTTTTGTTATGATGTATAACGGTATAATAATATAATTATTTAATAAAATCAAGTCATTCATTATCATTTGTGATTTTTTATGACACTTATGATAATCTTCTTTTAATCAGGTGGCCCTGGGTTCGGTCGCGCAGCGAAAGCAAGCGGACGCCGTCAGGCGGTCCGAATGAAATGAGGACGAGGGGGAAATACCCCCGAGCAATCCCAGCGCGCTCACCATTTATAAAAAAGCCACCCTTTGCGGGTGGTTTTTTTAATGGCATGCGTGAACCGGATTCATTATACTTATAAATCTTCTGTCTGTTTCGGAGTCAGTAAAGATTTTAAAATCTGAAATTCCTCGGGGGTAAATGAGGGCTTAATGATTTCACCTTCCTTTTTAAAAGGATAGAATCCACCGGCAACACTGACTTCTATTTTCGGATTACCGAAAGGAGCAGCACCCGTCAAATAATCAAGGGCCAGCATCCCTTTTGAATCTTTAATTCCGATATCAGCTCCTTTTTCCAATAAAAGACGAACCATCTCATAATGCCCGCTTTGCACCGCATACATCAATGCCGTTCGTTTTCCGTTACGGACACAAACTTCACGCGGATCATCCTCACTCCAACAATCAGAATCCTCTGTTTGTGCATTGATATCAATACCCTGGTCCAATAAAAAACGGGCACTTTCAAGAAAATTATACTGCGCTGCATACATTAAAACATTTTTGTGTAAGTGTCCCCGCACGGATGATGATGACATTTCTTTTTCGCAGCGTTTTGAAAAACAGATTGCTTTTTTAAAAAAACATCCGGAAATAACCGCCGTTGGATGCGCGTTTTCGTCTAACCCTTTTGGACGGGGAAATAATATTTTCTTTCCTGAAGACCCAGAAGAATTAAAAACCTTAACCTTTATACAGGTGCCGATTGTTCATCCGTGCGCCATGATTCGAAGCTCTTTTTTAGAACAACACAATATCCGCTATGTTGATGATTACCCGAACGCTGAAGACATTCCCTTTTGGCGCGATGTTACATTAAAACATAATGGTCTGATTTCAAATTTACAGGATGTTCTACTTTTTAAAAAAGCGAATGCTACCAAAACCAAAAATTATAACCGCATTCAAGCACGGTCCGTTTCAAAATATCGTCAAGACACGTTTGATTTGTTTTTAAAACAAGGAAAGCATTGTGGCGATATGTGTGCTTGTTATACGGCCTTAAGAAAAAGCGGTGCTGTAAAAAATTTAATTCGTTCCGATGCATTAGATAAAAAAATAAACGCTGTTTGTCCGCCCCCTAATGCCCTGCATATTAAACATCCTCAATGGAACGATTTTTTGGTCATTGATACCCCTGATGCTGCACATCGGCACAATACGGGGGACAAAGCCCGTATTATTAACCAAACGCCATCTCATATCATGCTTAAATGGGATCGTTGGGGAACAGAAACTTTTGTCAAACAAAGTAATGGCACTTATACCTTTGAATCTGATTCCAATTGATATTTTTCACTTTTATAATTGAAATAACCGATTGAAAAAAAGATTGCGTTTTAGCCCTTTTGCGCATAAAATACTTTCGTATGCAACAACAAAGGACACGGCATGAGTTTGTTTGACGATATAGATACATTGGATTTACGGTTTAAAGACCGTGTCTTTTCAATTCGTGAATTTAAAGAAAAACATGCCGATGTTATTGCCGAATTTATGGCCAGTCTGCGCCCGCGGGAACCCGAACGTAACATACCAACGGTCCCTGAATCAAAGTGCCAAAAACTAATCCGTCAAATGAAAGAATACACGCACCGCCATATATCGGCCTGCACCGCTGTTAGTGCCAAAATTGCCGCCTCCGAAAAAAATGCCGTGCCGCGTCCGGTGATAGCGCTTATCCTGTGTATAACCGTTTGTGCCGTTGCTTTGTTAAAATAGTTTTTATGTCCTCTCGGGGCGATAAATTGTTCGGCCGGTGCGCACATATTCCTTTAAAACTTGTTCTCCTTCAGTTACGGCCAACGGCCCGCAAACGGCAATGCCGCGTGCTTCAAACGCCCGCTGCCAATCGGGTTTGAACCCTTCATCAAAACCGGTAATTTCCTGAACCCGTTCAGACGGCACTCCGTAATAAACCGCTTTGATTCCCGACCACAAAATACCCCCCAAACACATCATACACGGTTCGGCCGTTACATAAAGGCTTAACCGATACGGGGACAAATCATACGTCTTTAAAACACGTTGCGCAGCCCGAATAGCATTCATTTCGGCATGGCAATGGCTGCAATTTTCTAAAACGACACTGTTGGCTTCTTTGGCAATAAGGTGCCCTTGTTCATCAAAAATTGCCGCCAAAAAAGGCCCCGATCCTTTGGCAATATAATCCTTCAGCTCCCTTTGAAGTGCGACAATAATTTTCTCCGCCGTTACCGATTGTGTGTAATCTGTCTCGGTCATGTGCGTTCCTCCTGATTAATTCAGGATACCGTTTTTTAAAAAAAGGGCAATGTCTTTTTTAAAAACACCTTTTTAGGCACTTGTGACCAGGGCACATTTGCCGTCTTTCACCTGACGAATGGCACCACAGGAAAGGCATTGTGCCTTTTCTTCATCCGTCGTTACATTTGGTGTTTCGGCCGAATCGCACCGATAACAATAACTTCCTGCCCAAAAGCGTTGCACCGTGGAGCACGCGGAACATTTATTACGCTCTATCTCTCCCGTGCCGATGTTTATTTTATTAACAGTTGAACATTCATAGCACGTCCCTTGGTTTCCTTGAACATAATCTGTCGCGCAAGGGTTTGTTATACAAACACCACTGGATGTAACCTCTTTACCACAATGCTCTTTACATTGATTTGCCCCCGGTGTATCAACACCACCGACAGCGACATTACGAGTAGAATTACACGAATAACAATAGGAGCCATTAAAATACAAAACCCCGTCTGGACAGGCATCAGGATAGATACAAAAGCCATTGGCTTGATCCCGATTGGAACACTTGGTGACTCCGCATTCATCACGGTCCGCAAAATCTGACAAAGGCAGGGCTTTATTCTTTTCAAAATAGTCACATGCGTAACACCTCCCATCTTTCATCAACATCCCATCCGTGCAATCCTTTTGACAATAACCATCTTCCGTGACCACACGGCCGCAAGCTTCACACCCGCTTTCATCTGCCGTTGAAACGGCAACTTTGTCTGTTTCATCGCACGTATAACAAGCCCCGTCTGCCCCTTTAAACTCGCCAGAACTACAGGTTGTACGTATGCAATATGTAGTCCCATTTTGCTTTACAACACTTTTACGTAGTGCTTGTCCCTTATCATCCACACATTTATCACAGGCCGGATATGCCGTAAAAAGATGCGGATAACTTAATTCAGAAGACGTACACTTAACACACGATAAGGCTATGCTCCCAGGTATTCGGTATAAAAAACCGGTTCCAAAGGGACACCAATCTTCGCGAATTGCATACTCCCCATAAATTTTAAAATGAGGACACACTTCAACAGCCCGTTGCTGCAAATATGCATCCGACATAGACCAAGCATGCGTGCTTGTGCATTTAAAACATCTTCCCTGGGCATTAAAGAACCCTTCGGGACAATAGTCTTTATTGATACAAAGCTTTAACGTTGTCAGATGACGATTGCTGCATTTTTGACATTCTGATTCCGCAACATCCCTGTAAAGCCCCAAATCATCACACGGCACACACTTTCCCTCCCGTGGCGCATAAAAGTAATCTTCATCACACAAACTTTCAAAGCAAGCATTTGTATCGTCATTCCATTGATATCCGGCGGGACATTCACAAGCCCCTTTGTCCACATACGTGCCTCCCCCGCAGTGACACCGATAATCTCCGGGGTTAAATTCTGATCGCGCCGGACAGCTCCT
>CALXVS010000043.1 GCA_944392145.1 uncultured Alphaproteobacteria bacterium
TTCGCAAGGGTGACGGTTGGAGGTTAAGTCGCGGGCGAGGATATCACCTCCGGCTGTCATGCTTGCGCATGCGAGCATCCAGGAACACTAATACCGCTTTTTAGAAATACGAGAAGTCCCCGCCTGTGAAAAAACCCACTGCCCTTGACGCCTCCTCCGGCCGTCATCCTTGCGAACGCGAGGATCCAGAAAAAACTGATTCCGCTTTTTGGGGACATTAACGCCCCGCCAAAAATAAGGATTCTTTGCCCTGGATCCTCGGGCCAAGCCCAAGGATGACATGGAATGGGTTGTCCGCTATCGCGGAAAACGGACTCTTTGCTCTGGATGCCCGATGAGGATTGGGCATGACGGGAGGGGGGAATCCCCGCATACACGGCTATAACGCAGAAGAGGAAAAGGATGCCCGATAAGAAAGATTATAACACAACAAAGAGGGATAATGACCGCGTTTTATCCCGCAAATGCCGCCCGATAAGAAAGATTATAACACAACAAAGTGGGATAATGACCGCCGTCATTTAAATTTCTAACTGCAAATCCGAGGCAACATTTTCCTGAGTCGCATCATGTTGAATAAACGCAGGCATCCGCGGTGCCGGCGGCAACTTGGTCAATGCTTTATATTCTTTATTGGCATAGCACAACGGGGTAGCGGCCCGAATGGGGCGATCCAAATGGCCCGCATACAAAACAAGTTGTTTTGTCGGTGCCATTGATAAAATACCCGATCCCCCGATTAAACTGTCGGCTTGGGTTTTAATTTTATGTGATACCTTATGCCACAAACTGAACGGTGCCCCTTTGGATGGTTTAAACAAAGACCCCGTAAAATCAATTTTGCACTGTTCATATGAATACGAGTGCACCACCTTTGTGACACTGGCAATCCCTTTTGTCAGGGCGTTTCGGGTTTCAATATTATTTTGGCGTTTGACAATTTTAACGGCGACAGAACTTAAAATCACGTTTTTTGTTTCTTCGTCATACCGTGATGAAATTTGATGCCAATCCTGCACCACGACAAGGAACATATTTTGTTTCGCGCGACCAAACACAATACCGTCTGTAATACTTTTTAATGACGGCATGTGTTGGAACTCATCCAAAATAAAGCCCATCGGATACGGACCGGACCCTTTTTCATTCGGACCGGCATCCATCAAATGGGTCGTTGTCATATTAATAAACAGGGTGCTGAGTAATAAAGAGGCCCCCAAATCTTCATATGGAACCGATAAATATACCGTAACGGGCTTGATTTCACCCGTTTCGGGATCACGCATACCGCGTAATTGATCATACGTAAAGTCGTTCATAGATGTGCGTTCGCGCACGGCCGCGTTTTTAAACAAATTGATCCCTGATAAGGCCATTGATATCACGGATCCGCGTTGCTTATCCGGTAAAGACAGCACTTGATTCAATTCCAACAACGTTCGGCGCCCATAACCGTAATAGGCTGTTTCCAAAACGGCCTCTTCCAATATAATTTTCCAAGCATCACTGCCCAACGCGGTAACATCCCCCATACGGCGGCGTTCGTCTAACTCGCGGCTTAACTTAATCTGGCGATTACTGACCAAATCCAGCAACATGGCAAAACACACATCATGCCCGCGCCACATGCGGGGAATGCCTCCCCAGCTGCCAATCGGCAAATAGGTTTCCTTTGTGATATTTTTTTCTTCGGCATGCTGCAAAGCATACTTGACCTCATCAAAATCACGCATAGAACGATAAAAGGAGGCTAAAACAGCATAATCTTCGTCATCCAAGCCCCCGTTTTCCAAGCGATTTAAAAAATAATCGTTGGCCTTGGCCTGCTCTACTTTACCGCACAAATAACCGGTTAATCCCGTCAAACACCCGCGCCCCGATTTCACCCAATAAGGATCTGTTCCCTGCGGACCGTCGGGAATTAAATATTGAATCAAATCATCAATATACGATTCGCGCCCTTGATGCAGTTCAGGCAAATTACCCGGCCCGATAGGATTCCATGACGGCCATTTGATACCGCGTGCTTTGTCATCCACACCGGCCCAATTCATCATAAATACCGGCCCTAATGTCGCACGATGCCCACTGGTCAGTTTAGCCAATTCCCCTTTCGGATCATTGATAATCAAACTGGCATTGTTCATTTCCAAAATAGCCGGCACCACCACCCCCATGGTTTTGCCCGATCCGGGACACCCGATACAAAAAACAGATTTTGTTTCGGGCAGCTTAATTTTACGTCCCTCAAACATCCCCAGCATCAGGTATTTTCCGTCATATAACCCCATTTTGCGAATGTCTTTCGGCAATGCCTCGCGTCCGTCACCGAACGTTTGCGGCGCCAAATGATAGGGATTTACCGACATCAGCCATAATTGATACCAAATAAAAAATCCCGCCGGAATCAACGGCACTTTCCATGCAAAAAAACTTAACCACGTTGTGTGGCGCGGCTCATTCACCGCATAAGTCACCAACCACCGCCCGAAATCCGACAGCGGCAGAAACACGTCTCCATGTAATACCTTTAATAAATATGATCCGTAAAATGCCCCTGACCCCTCCACAAACCGATTGATCATAACAAGTGTCAAAGGCATTAAAAAGCATAAAATCAGCCAAAAAATCCCCACACCCAGCAGGGAATATTTCCCCCACCATTTCAGGCATTTGCGTGTTGATTCGTTTTCCTCTTTAAACCACTGCATGATTTTACTTTAAGTCCTATTCTTTTTTCGGGCATCACGCCTGACTTCCGGTGCCAGACGACCGGCGGCACGCGCCCCGACAGATTCGGCCCCCTGTTCTTTGTCGGCTTCATCCGCACTTTCATACGCCTGTGACGTAATTTTGCGCGGTTTTTGTGCCATTTGGTGTATTCCCTCGGGAGCATAATCCGTTGGTTTGTTAAACTGAAAGACCTCCTCGGTTGTCCGCTTTGGCTCGCGGATAAGCGAATCGGGGGCCTGCTTTAAAACTTCTTTCACCTCTTTCACGGCAGGACGCTCTTTAATTTCCAAAACATCATCTTCATCGGCCGAATCGGAAGCAACAGTTGTTTTCTTCCCACTTTGAATCGGTTGTTTTTCGGTATCAGCCGACATATCCGGTTCGGCGGCAAACCCCGCCCGCACTTCGGCCAAAGAAATGTCGTTTTGCCGCTTTTTTTCATCCAAAACAACCGCTGGTGAAACCAACACACCGACTTTTTCATCTTTCGGTTCGGCAACAATTTGAGATTTATCATGTGCCCGAGCCGACTTATCCCCTTCCTGCGGCAACCGAAATACATCTGCGTTATTTTTTTGTTCAATAACCGCCGCCGTTAATTTGTCCTCCCCGTTCCGGGATACCGTTTCAGAAACAGGCCGCCCCGCCCCTGCCGCACCCGATGTGCGCGACACGTCCGAACGCGCCCCTTGCTCTGCCGACCGAACCGCCAAACGATCACGCAATTCGGCCAACTTTTCCTGAGCCAGCCACTTTTTCCGATCCGCCATTTCTGTTTCAATTGCCTGTTGCAGCGTTGCGGGCGGACGGGCGGGCGGCTGCACTTCCAACTCGGGCGGCACAACGGGTTTTAAATGCGGACGAGTCAAATCGGCGGCATTGGAATAAATTACACTGTCCGCGGCACGCTCGTCTGACTTCATTCGGGCATAAGCCTTTATCTTGGCCTGATTCTCCCTCAAAACTTGCTGCGCTTCGGTTTGCAACCGCTTGGCCTGCATGGCCCGCACATCGGCATAATAATGCATCAAGCCTTCCAAACTCATTAATTGCTTGGGGTCAATATAAACCCCGCGCAAATTCACCCCTTCCAACACAAAGGCAGACAAATCCAACCCGTCCAAATCCACATGGGTTAAGTCCAATCGGCGTAAATCCAACCCCAACAAATCAGCCCGACTTAAACAACGAATATCAATTTCGCCCGATTCAATTTTTTCAATCAACACCTCTAATGCATCAAACCGACGACGGGCATCTTCATCTACCCGTGCCCCGTCTAACCGCAACGCCCGGGCATAGACCCGTTTAAAATCGGCATCACTTAAATCAGCGTTTGAAAAATCAACGCCTTCTAAATATGCCTCGGTAAAATCGGCCTTTGAAAAATCGGCATTTTTGGCGTTCGTTTTATAAAAAACGGCACCGGCAAAGGTGCACCCGTGAAACCGACCGCCGGATAAATCGGCATTTTTTAAATTAAGACCTGAAAAATCACGACCGCTTAAATCTTTTCCCGCCCGCACATCGGCAACCAACGCCACCGCCCGTGCATCCGACCGATAATCATCCCGTTCGGTCGGCAACACATATTCTGCCGTTCCCAAGCCCAAGGAAAAATAAACCATATCCGCATCCGTCACTTTGACGTTTGCGATTTTCATGCCGGGACGTTTCATTTTTTCACTCATTAAAAGAAATTATACCATAAAAAAGAAAAAAAGAAACAAAAAAGATGATGACTTTTGCTTTTTATTGGATTATATTCACTTTAAAAAAAACAAATGATGAAAGAAACATAATGCTTTACTTAATTGCTTTGGCCGTTTTAATGGCCGACCAAATAACAAAACTCATGATTTTATCCACTCTGACACCCGGGGCATATTTGCCCGTTATGCCGGGGGTGAATTTGGTGCTGACCTATAACAAAGGCATCAGTTTTTCATTACTGGATAACCTGGGTTCCATGGGACCATGGATTTTAACCGCAGCAGCCCTGATTATTTGTGCCGGCATCGTGTGGTATATGCACCGTGAAAAAAACACATGGGTGCAAGTGGGATTCGCCCTGATTTTGGGAGGAGCCCTTGGCAATATGATAGACCGCATGCGATTCGGCGGGGTCGTGGATTTTATAGATGTTTATTACCGGGCCTGGCATTGGCCGGCGTTTAACGTAGCCGACAGTGCCATTTGCCTGGGCGCAGCCTGGGTTGTTGCGGCGGGAGTGTTCAGTCAGAAAAAAAACAAAAAAGAAAAGGAAAACACACATGCGTAAATTTTATCTTTTGCTGGCAATAATACCAATCGGGCTGGGCATCGTTGCCTGCACGCCCCAAAAATCGCCGTTAGCACCAACGCAAATTGTTAACGGTAAATCAATCGTTATCCCGCCGGAATTTGACCTTGTTCCCGAACAACCGGCACAACACACTTTACCAACGGAGTAACTATGACCATTTATACAGCCTTGCTTCAACAGGCCGACACGCTGAAAAAGACACATATGAAAGACCTGTTTGCCACCGATCCTAAACGGTTTGACCGGTTTCACTTAAAAACGGGGCCGTTTTTGCTGGATTATTCCAAAAACAATATCACGCCTGAAACCATGCGTTTATTGTTACAATTGGCAGAAGAATCGGGGTTGCGACAAGCGATTGACGCCCAATTTTCGGGACAAAAAATCAATACGACGGAAAACCGGGCGGTGCTGCACACCGCGTTGCGCAACCGATCGGACAATCCGGTTTTTGTAGACGGCCGTGACGTGATGCCCGATATCCGTGCGGTATTGGCGCAAATGCACACGTTTTCGGACGCTGTGCGGAACCAAACGTGGCGCGGCGCAACGGGCAAACCGATTACAGATGTGGTTAATATTGGCATCGGCGGATCTGATCTGGGGCCTGCCATGGCAATGCAAGCACTGGAATTTTATAAAACCGATGCGATTTCATTTCACTTTGTGTCCAACATTGACGGAACAGACATCACCCGGGTTTTAAACAAATGTCGCCCGGAAACAACCCTGTTTATTATTTCATCCAAAACCTTTACAACCCAAGAAACCCTGACCAACGCCACAACCGCGCGGGCTTGGCTTACCGCTGCATTGGGCGACACAGCCGTTGAAAAACATTTTGTGGCCGTATCAACCAATAAAACGGCTGTTCAAGCATTCGGAATCAACCCTGACAATATGTTTGTATTTTGGGACTTTGTCGGCGGGCGTTATTCCCTGTGGTCAGCAATCGGATTAAGCCTGATGATCGGCATCGGGTATGATCATTTTATTGAGATGTTGACCGGCGCCTATGAAATGGATATGCATTTCAAAACCGCCCCGTTTGATAAAAACATGCCCGTCATTATGGGATTGTTGGGGGTATGGTACACCACATACATGGGGGCAGAAAGTTATGCCGTTTTGCCCTATGATCAATATTTAAGCCGCCTGCCCGCTTATTTACAGCAATTGGATATGGAAAGCAACGGCAAATCGGTCAAAAAAAACGGCCATGCCGTGGATTATAAAACAGGGCCGATTTTGTTCGGAGAACCCGGCACCAACGGCCAGCATTCGTTTTATCAACTGATTCATCAAGGCACACACCTGATTCCCGTTGATTTTATCGCACCGGTTCATTCGTTGAACGAAACGGGCAATCACCATGCGATTTTATTGGCCAACATGGTGGCACAGGCCGAAGCTTTAATGCGCGGTAAAACCGCAGACGAGGTGCGCGCCGAAGGGGTGGACGAGGCTTTAATTCCCTTTAAAACCTTTTCGGGCAATCGGCCGTCTAATATTTTGTTGTTTGACCGCATGACCCCCCGGGTATTCGGCGCTCTGGTCGCCCTTTATGAACACAAAGTGTTTGTTCAAGGGATCATTTGGAATATTGACAGCTTTGACCAATGGGGCGTTGAACTGGGCAAACAATTGGCAAAAGTGGTTTTACCCGAATTACAGGATAAAAACAAACCATTGGCACATGATAATTCCACCAATGCCCTGATTGATCACATTCGTACCAATCGTTTGAACGTGTAAATAGGGACTCTTTGCCCTGGACCCTCGGGTCAAGCTTAGAGGGTGACATCGTGGGAGGAGTCCCGGACGCTGACCCAACCCCGACCGTCATTCCTGCGAAAGCGAGCATCCAGGAAAACTAATTCCGCTTTTATAGGGGCGTTGACACCCCACATAAATAAGGAATCATTGCCCTGGACCCTCGGGTCAAGCTTAGAGGGTGACGGTAGAGAGGAGTCCCAGCTGGCAACGCACCCCCGGCGGTCATCCTTGCGAAAGCAAGGATCCAGGGGAACTAATTCCGCTTTTATAGGGGCGTTGACGCCCCGCCAAAATAAGGAATCTTTGCCCTGGACCCTCGGGTCAAGCCCAAGGGTGACATCGTGGGAGGAGTCCCGGACGCTGGCTCAACCTCAATCGTCATGCTTGCCCCTCCCTCTTCGTCATGCTTGCGAAAGCGAGCATCCAGGCAACAACCAATTCCGCTTTTCTAGGGGCGTTGACACCCCACATAAATAAGGAATCTTTGCCCTGGACCCTCGGGCCAAGCTTAGAGGGTGACATCGTGGGAGGAGTCCCGGACGCTGGCTCAACCTCAATCGTCATGCTTGCGCATGCGAGCATCCAGGCAACACTGATTCCGCTTTTTAGAAACAAGAGACATCCCCACCCGCGAAAAAGCACACCGCCTGCGACACCCCTCCGGCTGTCATGCTTGCGAAAGCGAGCATCCAGGCAACATTATTACCGCTTGTTCTGAACCGGATCGCCCGGCGGCCGTTTTCAAAAACGGCCGCCAATAGACAAATAGACAAACTTAAAAGCCGACGCGGCACAAAGCGCGGTCGAGGCTGCTGTCGCGACCGTAGGCGCTCACGTAACCATTGCGCAGATGGACGCCGTAAGCGCCACACGCAGTATACGAATCGCTTGTCCAATAATAATTACTCTCACCAAAAGCCGTTTGAAACGCCTGCATATTCGCGGAGCGTGTCCCTTCGTCGGACGTTGTCTCATCCGTATTACACCTGCCTGTTTTATGCTCCTCAACATAATCATAGCCACAACCAAAATCAGCAACCGTTACCATCCTGCCTCCAATCGCCTCACAATAGTTTTGTGCACTCCACCAGTTCATCCTGGCACCTTTAACATACTTTCCAACCACACTTCCTGCTGCTGTCTTTACCTCTATCGGTGTCGGATTTCCCGTACTCACACACTCGCCATAGGTCGGCGCTTCCGTGCAGGAACTTTCAAATCCACCGATATTAAAGTCCAACTCGCAATATTTCCCACTACCTATACCACCACAATCACTGTTCGTTACGCACGGCGTTACACATTTCTCTTCACCGGCATGATATACTTGAGGAGGAACGCATCCTTCCTCTCCCGTCGTGGTTTCTTCGCCAGTTGTCGTTTCCTCTTCTGTCGTTGTTTCTTCATAAGATGTATCCTCATACGAATCGCCTGTTGCCTCGTAAGCATTCTCCCCTAAATCCGCCGCATACACAAACACGGTTTCGGGTG
>CALXVS010000044.1 GCA_944392145.1 uncultured Alphaproteobacteria bacterium
ACGTTACGTTCTGTTCTTGCTCAATCGTCCGCTTCCATCCTTATTATAACACTATTTTATCTAACAATCCTTGCGAACGCGAGCATCCAGTATCAATAATACCGCTTTTACCAACCCTTAACACCCCACCAAAAATAAGGATTCTTTTTCCTGGACCCTCGGGTCAAGCTTAGAGGGTGACATCGGGGGTGAGCCCCTTTCGCCCGTAACAACCTGTCCCCACCGGCGACTTACCCGCCAACCATCATCACTTTTCTAAAGTGCATGCGGCCTCCTTATCCCGTAACAGGTCCATTGATTCTTTAGAAATGTAATAAGCTGAGTTATTAGATAATTCCCAACCGTTATTTTTTGTTTTATCATACACTTTTAACCGAATAAATGTGTCGGGATAAAATTTATAATAGGGATCGGATTCATTTTTATCTTGAATTTCATATACCAGTTGTTCTGTTTTATTTTTATTATAATCCCACTCACATTCAAATTTAACAAAGCCGATTTTGTTTTCTAACAAAACACATTTTTTTGTTAAAACGGTTCCCTTGTCATTGCTTTGTTTTATTTCGGTCGGACGCAACGTTGTCATCCAAGTCATTTTTGAATACGGCAAAAGGGTCAAGTTAAACCGCGGGTCCACAAATTCATTCGTTGGAACCGTGTGACAACACCCTGTCAAGGCTATCAGACCCCCTAAACAAATCACTTTTCTAAAGCGCATGCGGCCTCCTTATCCCGTAGCAGGTCCATTGATTCTTTGGAAATGTAATACCATGTTTGGCTGACAAATTGCGGAGAACCGACCGTAAAAATTTCTCTTTTAATTCCGACTTCTCTTTCTTGTAAATATATATTATCAACAACACGATAGCTTATATCAGTTAACGGACAGTTTTTCTTTTGACACAGAACATCACTATCACTGCTATGGCGACACTGAAAGCGCACAAAACCAATTTCATTTTCTATTAAAACACAAGGAGCCGTAATAATACTCCCTTTATCATTGCTTTGTTTTATCTCGGCCGGGCGTAACGTTGTTCTCCACGCTCCCCGTGAATACGGCAAAAGGGTCAAGTTAAACCGCGGGTCCACAAATTCATTCGTTGGAACCGTGTGACAACACCCTGTCAAGGCTATCAGACCCCCTAAACAAATCACTTTTCTAAAGCGCATGCGGCCTCCTTATCCCGTAGCAGGTCCATTGATTCTTTGGAGATGTAATAAGCAGCCTGATCAGATTGTTCCCATCCTTTCCCACTTTCTTTATCATACACTTTTAACCGAATAAATGTGTCGGGATAAAATTTATAATAGGGATCGGATTCATTTTTATCTTGAATTTCATATACCAGTTGTTCTGTTTTATTTTTATTATAATCCCACTCACATTCAAATTTAACAAAGCCGATTTTGTTTTCTAACAAAACACATTTTTTTGTTAAAACGGTTCCCTTGTCATTGCTTTGTTTTATTTCGGTCGGACGCAACGTTGTCATCCAAGTCATTTTTGAATACGGCAAAAGGGTCAAGTTAAACCGCGGGTCCACAAATTCATTCGTTGGAACCGTGTGACAACACCCTGTCAGGGCTATCAGGCCCCCTAAACAAATCACTTTTCTAAAGCGCATGCGGCCTCCTTATCCCGTAACAAGTCCATTGATTCTTTGGAGATGTAATAAAATATACTGCCGACAAATTGCGGTGAACCGACCGTAAAACGTTCCTCTTTAATCCCCACCTCACCCGGCCGCAAATACAAATCATCAACAACCCGATAGCTTATATCAGTTAGTGGGCAATTTTTCTTTTGACACAGAATGTCACTATCACTGCTGTGACGACACTGAAACCGCACAAAACCCATTTCATTTTCTATTAAAACACAGGGCGTTGTGACAATACTTCCCTTATCATTACTTTCTTTTATCTCGGTTGGACGCAATGTTGTCGTCCACGCAATTTTTGAATACGGCAAAAGGGTCAAGTTAAACCGCGGGTCCACAAATTCATTCGTGGGAACCGTGTGACAACACCCTGTCAAGGCTATCAGGCCCCCTAAACAAATCACTTTTCTAAAGCGCATGCAGCCTCCTTATCCCGTAACAAGTCCATTGATTCTTTGGAGATGTAATAAGACATTCTGATGACATCTTTCCATTCACCTTGATTGTTGCGCTCATATATTACTTGACGAACCATTAAATTGGGATAATAATGTGCTGCATCCGTATGACTATAATCTGTTATTTCATAAGTCACTTGCTCTAAATCAGGCTTGCACCCTTCATGGTAACATAAAGGATTTTCAAATTCACGACACTGAAACCGCACAAAACCCATTTTATTTTCCAATAAAACACATGGCTTTTTAATAACCGTTCCCTTATCATTACTTTCTTTTATCTCGGTTGGACGCAACGTTGCCGTCCACGCAATCTTTGAATACGGCAAAAGGGTCAAGTTAAACCGCGGGTCCACAAATTCATTCGTTGGAACCGTGTGACAACACCCTGTCAGGGCTATCAGGCCCCCTAAACAAATCACTTTTCTAAAGCGCATGCGGCCTCCTTATCCCGTAACAAGTCCATTGATTCTTTGGAGATGTAATAAAATATACTGCCGACAAATTGCGGTGAACCGACCGTAAAACGTTCCTCTTTAATCCCCACCTCACCCGGCCGCAAATACAAATCATCAACAACCCGATAGCTTATATCAGTTAGTGGGCAATTATTTCCACAAACCATATGATCTACCCACCGACACTGAAGTCGCACAAAACCAATTTCATTTTCAACCAAAACGCATGTTTCTTTTGTTATTGTTTCTTTTGCATTAAATGTCGTTATCAAATTCGGACGTAACGTTGTCATTCGTGACGTTTTTGAATACGGCAAAAGGGTCAAGTTAAACCGCGGGTCCACAAATTCATTCGTTGGAACCGTGTGACAACACCCTGTCAGGGCTATCAAGCCCCCTAAACAAATCACTTTTCTAAAGCGCATGCGGCCTCCTTAAATAAATTCATGTTGCTTTTGGTTTATCTTAACCCTTTTATCCGTGTATTGCAAGTGCTATCTGATAAAATCGCCGTTCATACACTCGTTATACGTCCATTCGTTTCGTTGACGCACATTGGGATTATTTTCAAGGCGATGCAAGTTTTGGCAATATTCCGCTTTTTTCAATTCACGGGCAAAGCCTCGCGCCTTTGGAAATTGCGACATACCGGCGTTAAAGTGCACATCCATTGTTGCCCGACGCATCGGTGCCGTCATACGGTCAAAATTAGGAACAACACTGCTACTTAACTCATTATGCCGGGAAAAAATATCCTGTTGATAAAGGGCTTCACGATACTCATCCACCAACCGTAATGGTGTTATATTTTTATAATATGAAGCAATATAATTATTTTTTCCATATGATTTTAACGCGTAATATGCCTGACGTTTTTCTTCATCCGTTGCCAGACGATTTTCTCCATCAATATAAAAAGGCATACTTAAAAACTCGGCTAATGTGTCAATTTTATGCCCTTTCCCGATAGTAATGCATCCGGCCGTATCTACATATGGATGATTGGGATTATCTTCACTACCTAATACATAGGCATTAAATGCCGCGTCATATCCCAAATTATTATTCACCTCCTCTAAACAAGAGGCTGTTTCCGCCGTCATAGGAACCTGTTGTCCCGCCATAATCGCCTGAGCCAATGCGACGCAAGCGGGATCTAAATTGTCAAACATATCTGTCATAGTAATTTCCTTTCTTATTTTAAAGATGTATCAGACAGGTCTTTATAAAACACAATGCAATACGGCCCATCCGTTACCGTTGTTGCACCGTTTAACAGGGCGGATTTAGCCGCCGCCGTCAGCATTTGGGCAATTTCAAACCCGTTAAAAATACAGGTTTTTCCCGCCGCCGTTTGAATGGTATAAAGGCGCGTTGCGGCAAACGGATCACCGGGGACAACCGCCTCTTGCACCGCTGCCTTGGTCGCCGGTTCCGATACCTCCGCCAATGCCTTTAATGAACGCCGACCGCGCTTGACCGACTTAACCGCCGGGGACACAACCGGTGCCACCGCTGTCGTCGTATCCGCCACTGTCGGCATGGCTGTTTCCGCTGTCGTCGCTGCCTGCACCACCGTGCGGCCCCGCCGGCGATTTAAAATTTTATCTTCTGCCGTTTCGGCGTCATGAACAAATTGAATCATGCTATATTCTCCATAAAAAACAAAGTAAAAAATAATATTTTTAAAGAATTACTTAAATAAATTATCCGATTCAAAAGCAAAAAAGCGGGCCGCCGAAACGACCCGCCTTTTGCTGCCTTATTTCATTTAAAAAACACCATTATAAAAAACGATGCGTTTTATTTAGGATGAAACCGTTTCGTTGTTTTCCGGTTCGGCTTCAATCAAGCTGTCGGCCGCCGAAACGTCAACGACAACACCGGCCAAAGCGTTGGGCAAAACCGTTTTTTTGCCATAAACGTATAAGCCGCGCACATTGTCGCCAAAGAATTTATCATCGCGAATGGTTTCCACTTTTGACACGTTACCGGCAAAGGCAATGGCATCGTTGATGCCGGCCATGATGTTGACCTTGTTATCCGTTGTGGGCAGGTTGGTTGATACCAACACATCCAACCCGGCAATGGCACCGATAGACCCTGTGCGCAGCACTTTGTCACCGGCGTTTGTCGCGTGGATAAAGTCCGGCGATTGACGCAAGATTGATTCCACACGCGGGTTGATGACCACATACGGCAACGCCTCTTTCGGGTTGTTGTCTTTAGCCACCGTGTCGCCCATGGTTTCAATGGCATTGTTTTCTTTCAACTTCATTGCCAACCATGAAAACACCGCATACACATTGTCTTTGGTCAAGGTAACAGGGGCATCGGATGACCCTTTCATATTGGCCGCCGGAATGTCGGCAAAGCTGGTCAAAATAAAGGTATCTTTGACCAAATCAATGGCCGTTTTGGCACGGCGTTCAAACTTGGCCTGCAAATCCTTTTGCGACGCTTGTTTTTGTGTAATATCGGACAAAAAGATACCAAACGCTTTGGATTGATCCAATTTTAATGTTTGCGTTGTGGCATCCACCCGTTGATACGAAACACCGCCGGTGGAGGCGTCTTCCGAATAATCCGAAACCGTCACGTCACCCAGTTCGCCGATATGCACGGTGTCGCCGTATTCTTTGACGTCTTCTTCATAAATCCGGTTGACGATTTTCATCCCCACGCCGGAGTTGTCCAATTTCTTGTTCAGGTTCAAGCTCCACATCTCGGGGATGATTTTGCCTGCCTGACGTTTTAAAGTTGTTGCATTTTCTGACATAATATATTCCTTTCAGTTATCAGATAAATCAAAAGCCGGCCGGGCTCACTTAACACCAATGACGGCGACCGTTTACGGGGTGCACGCCCCGTTGCTTTTGTGTTTGTTAAGGTTTTAAGTGAGCCGTCGCGGCAGTTTTCCTTGTTTTTCAAGTTCAATCTGCTGCACGATCCGGTCATAGCGTTTGTCGTATTCTTGGGGACTTAAGCGGTTAAATTCCGCCCGTGTCAACCAGGGCGACGGCCGTGCCGTGCCCACCGAAGACGACACACCGGCAGAACCGATTTTTTCTTGAAGAAATCGGTTTTCCTGCGCGGCTTGTTTTTTCAAATACCGGCCGACGGCGGCCTTTTCTATGCCGTCAACCAGGGCTTTTAAAGCATTTAAATCCGTGTTGGCCTGCCCCAATGAAAGGGCCATTTCAACGGCCTGACGCCGCTCGGGCGCCCGCAGCCAACGGTTATTTTCCCCCGCAAAACGTTCTTGCTTTTTGGCTAAATACATCCGTTTTTGTTCGCGTTGCAGCGCCCGAAAGGCGCGCCCCTCGTTTTTCAGGCGGTTTAACGTTTCCCCCGTGATGCGTTGTTGCACCGCCGCCGGGAAACAGGCGCGCAGGTGTTTTAAATCCCCCGCTGCCCCCGTTTGCATAAACCGCTGTAAAGCCGCTGCCGCCTGCGGTTGTTTTTTGCCGGCCAATCCGGCACGCAGGGCATTGAAATAGGCCGATACCTCGCTGTTGCGTGTATTTCGCGCAACAAGTGCCGCTCCCGTTTTGGCCAATTCATCGGGGGCGACTTCCTCCAACGGTGGCAGGGCAGATCTTGTCCCCAAGGCCGCCGATGTTTTTCCCCCCTTTGCCCGATCGTCGGCAGAGGTTGGTTCATCGTCCGGTTCTAAATCCCCGTCATAGGGGATGACCGCCTCATCCTCATCGGCCGATGAAACCGCCTCCGGCGACAAATCGGCGACACTATCCGTGTCAACCGCATCGGCTGCCGGTGATGCGGTCGCATCACCCGCGTCAAAGACACCGCTTTCCGGTGCCGTTTCGGATTCAAAGTGTGTTTCTTCTTGCATTTTTTCTTTCCTTTCTTCATAAATTTAAAATTACAAGTCTGATGACCGGCCGCGCAGCCGGTCTAAACGCCGATCCGTCTCGTTTAAATGATGAATCAGCATACCAATCCCCTTAATCCAATCGGGGTTGGCATTCGTTTGGGCGGACAAGTCCACCATATATGCGGCAGCTGCCTGCAATAAAATTCGGCCGCTGTCACTGTGAACCGCCTCACGCAAGGCCAGCTCACGATTCAAAAAATCCGTCATGATATTTTCCTTTGATAATTAAAAAAAACGGCAATGCGGTGCCGCCCGCGACAATGTGTCATCGCCGTAACGCACCCTCAGGCCGTCATCCTTGCTTCCCCCTCTCCGTCATGCTTGCCCCCTCTCCCCGGCCGTCATCCTTGCTTCCCCCTCTCCGTCATGCTTGCGAAAGCGAGGATCCAGGAAACATGAATACCGCTTTTTAGAAACGAGAGGCGTCCCCGCCCGTAAAAGGAATCCACCGCCCGCAACACCTCTCCGGCCGTCATCCTTGCGAAAGCGAGGATCCAGGCAGCACTGATTCCGCTTTCCGCTTTCCGCTTTTTGCTTTTTCCTTGACACCCCAAAATAAAAAGCGTATCTTTAAAAGAAAAAAGGATATCATCACCATGCGCTTTTTATTCACACTGTTATGCTTGTCCCTGATGCCCGTTACCGGAAACACCGCCGATAAAGCATCCGAAACCCCGACAGACACAGAAACGGCCGCCTTTACCCCCGAACAAATTGAAACCGCCAAAAATGTGACAACCAATTCGGTTGAACGCGCGCGCATATGGCGGGCAACCGTTCGGAAAAAATATCCTTCATACAAATATAAGGGTATTTCTGTGATGAATGAGCTCTGCACATTTCACAAAGCGGCAGATAAACCCTTTCCCGACGATTATCGCTTTCAAAACCCCGTTTTTTCATCAAAAATGGAAAAAATAACGCGTGATGCCTATAAATTGGGTCAAACGCTGCATTTAACACCCAATCAGATTCATGTAAGCCTTTCCGAAACCTATCGGCCCGGTGATGAAGAGATAGATTTTAATCAGTGCCGATTGATTGAAGATGCGTCAACAAACATCACCTATATTTGCGGCACCGGTGATCAAAC
>CALXVS010000045.1 GCA_944392145.1 uncultured Alphaproteobacteria bacterium
TCCAGGGCAATGATTCCTTATTTTAGCGATGCGTCAAGGCAAGGAAAAGCGGTATTCATATTGCCTGGATGCTCGCTTTCGCAAGGATGACCATCGGGGGTGCGTCATGGGCGGTGGGTTCTTTCATGGGCGGGGGCGTCAATGTCCCTAAAAAGCGGAATCAGTGCTGCTGGATCCCCGCATGCCCAGGGAGAACGGGGAAGAGGGGCTCGCATGCCCAAGGATGACGATTGAGGGTGGATCAGCGTCCGGGATTCCTCTTGTTTAAATCAATTATAACAAAAATTGTTATTTTTGTATGACTCATATAATAACAAAAATTGTTATTCATTTTTAAATAAACACATAACCTTATTTATAACAAATTTTGTTATTAAGTTTTTGTTAAAATAACAACATGATTTTAAAAATAAAAGTCATAAAAATGTATGCTTTTTATTTTGTGATTCGTTTCTTTATAAATAACAAAATTTGTTATTTATTATTGACTTTTTTAGTTTTCAATAAAATAACAATTTTTGTTATTTTATTGTTTTGTTTTTTCAAGTAATTCCTTAAACTTTTTTTCATTGATTTGATTATAAGCCCCTTTTTCTTTTTCAAAATAACTTGCCTCACCTTGTATATCGGTTAACATTAAGCCACTGTTTCCCACAAAATCAGCCCGAAACAGGTCATTTGTTGTTTCGCGGCGATAAAATCCTCTTCCTTGAGGGTATAAATTGTCTAACCAGGCGATCCCTTTTACATACAGCCGGTTAGCAGGGCGTTCTTTTGCCGTGCATTCTTTGGCATAAATGAATGCTAACGCGTCTTTATCCACATGGTTCAAATCGCGATTAGCGGTTTTCATCTGTGCCATAAGATCGCATCGTGACAGGGTAAGAGCTGCCTCTTTCGGAATGCCGAATCGTCCCAACAATCGCGCCGAAATCAGTTTTTTATCTACTTGCATGCGCTTGTAGTCTTCCTTGGGCCATGTATGATGTCGGCGCAAATACATCAACACGTCGTTTAAAATAAATAACCGTCCGCCTGCAGCGATAATTTGCGCCCACAGGTCATAATCTTCTGCGCGGGGCAGGGTTTCATTGTAACGGATATTGTGTGTTGTTAAAAAAGATCGGCGAATCAGGGCCGGGTGTGTGAAGTAATTTCCGAAATACATTAAAATTTCTAACCGTTTGGGCGGAACCCAAACATTGGGTGTGTTTGTTCGGTTTGTTACATATCGTCCCGTAACGGCCGTTATATCGGGGTGGGCGTTTAAAAATGCGACAGATTTTTCCAATCGGTCAGGATAGGCGACATCGTCGGAATCCATGACGGCAATATACTGTCCCTGTGCTTGACGTATGCCGGTGTTGCGCGCAGCCGCAACCCCTCGATTTTGCGCATGACGGATGCCTTTGACGCGGCTGTCTTGTCGGACATAAGAACGGATTAAATCCCACGATTCGTCAGTTGACCCGTCGTCAACGATGATTAGTTCAAAATCCGGCAGGGTTTGATTTAAAATAGATTCAATTGCTCGGGGCAGGAATTCAAGGCGATTATACGTCGGTAAAACAACCGAAACACATGGGGTCGGCCTTAAAAACGGGAAAACAAGACAGACAATTCCCATGCCCATAAGAACAAGAGCACTTAAATATGTTGCTGCCCGATACCGGTTTTTAAAAACAGACATGTATTGTTATACGCGGCCGCCCTGATGTGATAAGCAGGCCGGTTGAGCGATTCCCACCTTTTGCAGAGCGGCTTCCCAGCGTTGCGCACAGGGGTAACGGAATAACAAATCGGTGTCGGCACCGGTTATTAGCCAGGTATTACTCATGATTTCCTCTTCCAACTGACCACGTATCCAACTCGCATGTCCCAAAGTCAGCAACGAATGCCGCGGTCCTGTTCCGCGAGCCATATCGTATAAAATATCCTGGGTTGCGGTTAAGGCGATTCGGTCATTGATTGAAACAGTCATGTTGGTTCTGTAATCGGGTGAGTGTAAAATTAACCCCCGTGTTATTTGCACCGGCCCGCCCAACAAGACAGGAGGGGGATCCTGAAGCCCTTCGTGGGCAATGTGCAATTCATCTAAAATATCACGAAACGACGTTTTAGCTGCCGGTTTGTTGATAATAAGACCTGTTGCACCGGTTTCGGGCGTGTGGGCATATATATAAATCACGGTTCGTTCAAACCGTTCATCACCGATTCCCGGCATGGAAACAAGCAACTGACCTGCCAATGAACAAAATGGTTGGGTAAGGCAACGGTCAACGAGTGTTTTTTTCTTCTTCATCAAAGTTTTCCACAATATCATTGATGTCGGAAGGATCATCTGTCATGTCACCCGATTCTTCTAAAATGTTCAACCCTTCGTCGCCGTTCGCTTCATCGTCATTTAAGGGAATATTACCGGTCATTTGCAACAAAGTTTCTTCGTCCAAACTTTCATCATCCAATTTAGGGGCTCCCCGCCGAGCCAGCTTCATCAATTTTTTGTTTTTTATTTCTTCATATGTGGCAGCCGAATATTTTTCGGCGCACTTAGGACATGCGAATGTCTCTTTTCTCATATCATAAAAAAATGTATCGCACTTAAGGCATTTGCGCTTAATTCCCCAGGATGGCTTAACCATGTGTATCCTCCGTTTGTGTTAAAAAAGAAATCTGTTTTTGCGTTTTGACAACTTTTGTGCCATTTGTCAATAAAAAAATGATGATTTGTCCATCAAACGTTTAAAATATCACCTTTTGGCGGGTTTTTACAGTAACTCCTTCTTGTTTGGCTTGCCCGCCGTTGTCTTTTCAGGGAAAATCGGTGTAATTTTTTTCCTTTTTAAAAAGGAGAGAGCCGAATCGGCATTTTATCGGAGTAACCGATGCCGACGGTTTGTTTTAACGGCCGTCGGCGGTCCGGCGCGGCAGGGGTGCCGACCGCGGCGCGGTTTGAACGGCCGACTTGTCGGCGGTATCGGCATGTCCCGCTTTTTGAGCCGAACGCAATATGTTTTTAAGCCCGCGTGTTGCGTGCCTGTCAGCCAAAGAAATAACTTGGGCGCGATCTCTTGCCGCCGGATGGTGCGTCGCCCGATCGGCATCCCCCAAAGCACGACTTTTGTTTTGATAGTATTTTTGCGCGGCGGTCGGGTCATATCCCGCCTGTTTCGCGGCCAAAGCACCGACAATGTCGCAAAAAAGTTCTTCTCCGTTTAAGCGTCCCTGTTTGGCGGCGGGCGAAACCGATTCGCGGGCTTCAAGATCTTTTATTTTTAAAATACTTGCGATTGTCGGGTCCTCTTTTTTGGAAACATCGGGTGCTTGTTGATGTTTCTTTAAGGGATGCGCTTCCATGGCTCGCATGATAAGGTGTCCCATTTCATGACCCATATCTTTGGTCAACAGGGCATCTGTCTCTTTTTCAGAAATAAACCCGTCATAATTTTCAGGGTTAAAACAGCCCGATGACATCCGAATGACATACCGGTTGTTCTTTTCGTCAAAATCGGCACCGGCCCGGTACAATCGGCTGAATCCATTTCAAGGGCTATGTCGGGTAACAGGCCTTTTTCTTTTAAAGAACGCATTAACGTTGTGTTCATAATCGCCCCCCCCCCCCCAACAGGGCTGCAGCCCGTTGTTCATAGGCAGATATGCCGCCGTTACTGTCTTTAAATGCACCGGCTTGTGTTATAGCGGCCTGTTCCGCAGATTTGTCAAAAAAAGGTCGGATGATCAAACTGTTTTTGAATCAGGGAAGACATGTTCTGTATCCCGTCTTTGTTTGTCACGTTTGCCTGTTTCAACACGTCGGTTAATGCCGATTGCAGTGCTTCTTGACGAAGCGTAAGAATATCTGTTTTCCCCGTCATATTTATTACCCCGATAAATAATGTAACCACGTATAAAGTATACCATAATTTTTTAAGTTTGTCATGAAAATATTTTTCCCCTTGCAAAACAAATTGTTTTGTGATACATTTACCCCGCTTTTTTATAAGCGCAAGGCCGAATTGCTCTTCCCAAGGCCTTTTAAAGAAAAACGGGGGGCGTTTTTTATAAGTCCGCGATTTTTTTAATCGTTGGCCAACAAGATATTTGTTTTTTAGGAAAATTTTAAATGACACAAGAAACACAGGTTCAATCCGAAGATTTCGGCGCGTTGCTGGATGAGTTTATGGGTAAGGGAGCTTTGCAGGGCAAAGTTGTTCCCGGTAAGGTTGTCGGGTTTGAAGACGGCAAAGTTATCGTTGATGTCGGATTGAAATCCGAAGGGCGTATTCCCGTTGCCGAGTGCAAAAATCAAGAATTAAACGTCGGGGATATGATTGACGTTTATATTGATCGTTATGAAGATAAAGATGGCAATGCCGTTTTAAGTCGCGAAAAAGCACGCCGCGAGGAAGCTTGGGGCGATCTGGAAAAATCAATGGAAAAAGGCGAACATGTCATCGGGACAATTTTTGGCCGGGTCAAAGGGGGCTTTACCGTTGATTTAAATGGGGCAACGGCGTTTTTGCCGGGGTCACAAATTGATGTGCGCCCGATTCGCGATGTGACACCGTTGATGGGGGTGGCTCAACCGTTTGCGTTGTTAAAAATGGATAAAACACGCGGAAATATTGTTGTGTCGCGTCGTGCCGTTTTGGAAGAAACACGTGCCGAACAACGTTCTGAAGTGATTAAAAACCTGTCCGAAGGGCAAATTATTGAAGGAACGGTCAAAAATATCACCGATTACGGTGCTTTTGTTGATTTGGGCGGTGTTGACGGCTTGTTGCACGTTACGGATATTTCATGGAAACGGATTTCTAATCCGGCCGAAGTGTTATCTGTTGGTCAAACCGTTAAAGTTCAAATTATCAAATTCAACACGGATACAGGCCGTATTTCGTTGGGTATGAAGCAACTTGAAAGCGATCCGTGGATCGGTGTGAACGAACGTTTCCCGGTCGGAACCGTCTTTAAGGGGAAAATCAGCAACATCACCGATTATGGTGCCTTTATTGAATTGGTGCCGGGCGTTGAAGGGTTGGTCCACATTTCAGAAATGAGTTGGACCAAGAAAAATGTCCACCCGGGCAAAATCGTTTCTTTATCTCAAGAAGTGGATGTGATTGTTTTGGATGTTGATGAAGCCAAACGGCGTATTTCTTTGGGGATGAAGCAAACCCAGAAGAACCCCTGGGAAGCGTTTGCACAATCACACAAAGTTGGCGATATTATTGAAGGTGAAATCAAAAATATGATTGAATTCGGTATTTTTGTCGCTTTGAATGATGAAATTGACGGTATGATTCATACCTCTGACCTGTCATGGGACAAGAGCAGTGAAGAAGCCATCAAAGAGTATAAAAAAGGGATGGTCGTCAAAGCCAAAATTTTGGACATTGATGTTGAAAAAGAACGCATTTCACTGGGGATTAAACAATTATCCGATGACAATGCCGCCGATATGGCCGAGAGTGTGAAAAAAGGTGATATCGTGACCTGCATCGTTTCGGCAATTGAAGAGAAAGGCATTGAAGTTGATGTGAACGGTGTCAAAGGTTACATCAAACGTGCCGATTTATCAAAAGATAAAGCCGAACAAAAAACAGAACGTTTTGCCATTGGTGAAAAAGTGGATGCCAAAGTTATGGGAACCGATGCCAAAACACGGCGCGTCACTTTGTCTATTAAGGCACGCGAAGTCGCTGAAGAAAAACAAGCCATGGAGGAGTTCGGCTCAACCAGCGCCGGTGCTTCTTTGGGTGATATTTTGGGCGCGGCATTGGCCAAAGCCAAAAAGACCACAAAGAAAGCAACGAAAAAAGACTAATTTTTTTGTTGTTTTAAAAGGGGTGCTGCCGGTTGAAAGGCGGCACCCTTTTTTATGCTGAATTTTAAGGGATGTTGATTCCCCCCTCGTCGTGCCCGTATATGTGCTATTTGGGTTAATAATACCGAATTTTTGCAGTGCGTCAGGGTTGATAAAAAGCCGGAATAGTTTATCCTGGATCCTCGCTTTCGCAAGGATGACATCGCGCCCCTCCCGTCATGCCCGACCCCGATCGGGCATCCAGGGCAAAGAGTCCTTATTTTAGCGATGCGTCAAGGCAAGGAAAAGCGGAATTCATGCTGCCTGGATGCTCGCTTTCGCAAGCATGACGGCCGGAGGTGAGTCAGCGTCCGGGACTCCTCTCTACCGTCACCCTTGGGCTTGACCCGAGGGTCCAGGGCAAAGAGTCCTTATTTTGGCGATGCGTCAAGGCAAGGAAAAGCGGTATTCATATTACCTGGATCCTCGCTTTCGCAAGGATGACATCGCGCCCCTCCCGTCATGCCCGACCCCGATCGGGCATCCAGGGCAAAGAGTCCTTATTTT
>CALXVS010000046.1 GCA_944392145.1 uncultured Alphaproteobacteria bacterium
GCCCTCAGCTATAACACCAACAGCTGCCCGTACATCCGTTTCTTTCCCTTATTCACTACTTCACTACCAACTTTAACACCTGCCGTTGTCAGCAAGTGAACGTCATTATATACAAAACAAAAACAAATTGCAAGTCTTTTTTTGAACTTTTTTCATTTTTTTTGAATTATTTTACAATTCATTGAAAAAAAAGCATTTTTTAAAACTCCTTTTTAATTTATTCATCGCAAAGGGCTTTTTTTTCGGCTGATATTGTCAAAAAGTCACGCATCCGGCTTTTTTGTGCCGCGGTCAAATCAGTATCCAAATCCAATGCTTTTTTATATTGAAATACCGCTTCACGATGTCGGCCTAATGCTTGGTAAATATCGCCTAAATGCATCATAACCAAACCACTTTGCGGCAAGCGGTCAGCTGCCCGTTCCGCCAATGGAAGCGCTTGATCATATTTCTTAATTTTATAAAATGCATACGCATGCGAATCCAAAATATACGGATCTTGAGGGGCTTTTTTACGGGCTTTGACAATTAAAGAAAAAGCCGATTGAATATCACGATCTTGCTCCAACAACCGATATCCTATATTATTTAACAGAATCGGATTTTCAGGAGCCAAGGACAACGCCCGAAGAAAGTCTTTTTCGGCCAAGTCGCTTTTTTCCAGTTTATCATAAAGCATCGCTCTGGCCGCATACATATCGGCCAATTCATTCTTATTTGTTTCGTAAAGAGAATTTAAAATGGCATAAGAATAATAATTCAATGCTAAATCCAACTGATTCAACGCAACAAACGATTCGGCGGCCAATCGGTACAACAAGGCATTTTTCGGATTTTCAGAGATCAACTTTTGAAAAACAGGCAACGCTTTATCATGCATACCGGCTTTTTGAAAACTTAATCCTTTTTTCAAAAAATTCAGTCCCGAAAGTTTGCCGATTCGGTTGTAATATTGGGCGGCCTGCTTGTAATTTCCCATATTATCCAAAATTTCTGCGCTTAAAATTTTAATCAAATCATAATCTGGATTTAACCTTAACGCCGCCGCATTCAAGGCCAAAGCCGCAAAACCATCTTCCTCTCCCACCAGCGTTGATACACTGTAAATGGCTTCACTTAACGCTTTATCGGGTGTATCAAGTTGTGCAGGCATCAATTCGGTTAACAATTGGTTCAACGCCGGTTTTTGTGTAAAAAAGGCCATGTAATCTTGATAAAGGGGGTTTTCCTTTCCCCAGCGTCCCTGGGTTTCATAAAAACGCCGAACAGCATGCCAGGCCGAGGCATTCGGCACTCCCGACACTTTTAACTGTTGAAATGCCGAATCGGCTAAGGTCTCTTGCTTAAAATAAAGGTGTATCAATCCTTTTTGATACCAATAAAGAGGGCTTAAAACCTGATCTTTTTTAATACTCTCCAATGTGTTTAAAGCCTCTTTTTCCTTTCCTAAAGCGGCAAAAGTCCAGCTTTTAAAAAAAGCCGTCAATAAAGCATCCGCCGTATTTTGCGGGTCAAAATCGGAAGACACAATCGCCTCATATTTTCGGGCAGCAAACAAATCTGCCCGATGTACCTGCCGCACGAACCAATCCGATTCTTTATTTAAATTCAACGATTCGCTTAAAGTATCTGCTACCGTGAAATTACCTAAAATCAATGATAACAAGTATGTCTGTATTCTTAAATCGTCGTTGCCGGAATCTTGGGTCAATGCTTTTTGAAAATAAGAGGTTGCTTTCTCCCAATCATTTTTTTCTTTGGCCAACACACCGGCTAAAAAAGCGCCCGGTTCAATTGTATCGGGCAAAACACGATCTGTTTTAATGGCACGCTCTTCAGCTGCCCGACGCGCAGCATATTCCGATTCGGCTTGCCATTTAACAGACGTTATAAATGCGCAAGAAAGCAAATAAGCGCACATAATTATCAGCAAAATTTTTTTCAACATTCGCCCTATCCGATAAAAAACTTTATTTTCATTTGGATTTATGGTATCATTTTTTGTCGGAAAACATCAAGGAAAAAAATGAATACCCTTAAAAAACTCGCCTGGCTTTCCCGGGCCGGCATTGACGAATGTATCGCGGAAACACCGATCAATCGGTTTTTACCCCCGAAAACGGCAGAAAAAACCGTTTCAGTTGGCATATCGTCAACAGTCCCGGTCACAGATCAGGATGACACTTTACTGCAACAAGCCTGTGCCAGTGCCGATTCGGCAGCTACTTTAAACGATTTATACCGGACGCTGGATGGGTTTGAAAGCTGCCCGCTAAAAAAAACAGCGGCACACACACTGACCGGCCGTGGAATAGAGAATAAACCGCTTGTATTATGTATTGGCGACGTCCCTGACACCACCGATGAAAAACAAGCCCTTATTTTTTCCGGTGAAACGGGCGCTTTGTTAGACCGAATGTTAAAAGCAATCGGACTTTCGCTGAACAAAAACGCGTATGTAACCAATTTAATTCCTTGGCGGCCGCCCGGTAAACGCACACCGACTTCGGCCGAAACCGCACTCTGTCTGCCTTTTTTAAAAAAACAAATTGCACTCATTAAACCGGCTGCTTTATTACTGTTCGGCAATCTGCCGGTTCAAACATTAACCGGCGCTGTCAGCGTTTCCAAAGCACGCCAGCAATCCTTATTCTATCAAAACGAATCGGTATCCATTCCGCTTTTTACCACATTTCATCCGGCGTTTGTTTTAAAAATGCCGACACATCGCAAATTTGTGTGGGAAGATCTGCAAAAATTACAAAAATACCTACAAAACAATAATCTGTTATAGTTACTTATACGACAACGTTTCGTCGTGCACAAACTCCAGTGTGACACCCGCAGTTTTCAGCATTTCTTCGGCCTCACCACCGGCTTGATACTTAAACTCGGCAACAATTCGTTTAATACCACAACTAATCAATAGCATTGCACAAGTGCGGCAAGGTGCCAGTTTACAATAAATCGTTGCCCCATCAACGGATACACCCCTCTTGGCAGCCTGACAAATTGCATTTTGCTCGGCATGAATGGTTCGCATACAATGACTTGTTTTCGTACCGTCATCATGCGTGACTTGTTTCATAAGATGCCCAACATCATCGCAATGCGGCAATCCTGGCGGAGAACCAACATATCCCGACGCAATAATTTGGTGATCTTTCACAATAACACACGCCGTCCGGCCACGATCACATGTGGCACGTTTGGCTAGTGCATGCATGACTTCTAAAAAATACTCATCCCAACTTGGGCGCTGATAGAGTTTTTCGGGCATACTCCCTCCTGTTTCTTTTTTAGGGTGACACACTTTTAGCGGTAAGGCAATAAAAAATTTTAAGTATTCTAATTTTTTTCTCTTGCTTTTAAAAAAAAATTATGCTATAAGTTTTTCATTCGCACAAAATGCGGGCGTAGCTCAGGGGTAGAGCGCAACCTTGCCAAGGTTGATGTCGAGGGTTCGAATCCCTTCACCCGCTCCATTTAAAACAGCTTGTTTTTCAAGCACTTATGAAGAGGATTCCACAAAAGATGTTGGAGTCTTTTCTTTTTGCAGAATCTAATCATATCAATAACTTAAACAAAAAGAGAGTACTAAAAACAGCACCTAAAACCAATACTGTCAAAAAGTGTGATGCAAAGTGTGATGCACGGGTTCAAAAGTCTGCTCCACGAAACACGCTTATGGGATTCAATTTTTAAAAGATTTCTCAATTAAAAATTGAATCCCCACAATAATATCTACATTTTAGAAAGAATATCTAAATCCTGCATAGACATTATGAGACGTGACATCCAAACGATCTTTGGATGAGTAAGAGTAGCCCCCCTCATTCTCTTTTATTGTTTTTTTAGCGGATCCGTTATCCTTATAACGATACCCCATATCAAAATCTAACGATTTTGTAATGGCTACGGAAGTTCCGACCCCTACTTGCCATGCAAAATCATTGTCGGAAAGATTATAATCTTCTGCACTGACTTTATTGTGGGCCATACCGATACCAACGCCGACATAGGGCGTCACTTTTGTTCCCGTTTCAATGTCATAATAGGCATTTAACATAACAGAATTGGATTCTACCTCAACTTTATCTCCTTCAAGATTCTTGTCGGCATCGTCATTCCAATTTAACTCCAACTCCGTTCTGATTGGACCGGTCTTAACACCATAAGCAACACTAGCCCCCCAAGTGTTATCATCTAAACTAATTTTTTCAGAATAAGAATCTGTCTGTCCAGCAGATGTTTCTGTTTCTTTCTCCTTAAACTGATTATCCATAAATGAATAATTTCCCTTAACAGACACATATTGATTGATGGCTGCATTGGCATCCATTGCAAACAAACAAGCTATTGCCGTGGCAAATAATAACGTTTTTTTCATTTTTACTCCTTATAAGAAATTAAATTAAGTGTACAAGAACCATTATGTACGTACACATCTATGCTGTACCACAAACCAACGATTGTGGTCATTCTGGATTTGTTCAAGTTAGTTAAACGTCTATAAAGCCCTTAAAGTGCTTGTTTTTCTTTAATTTTTAAATAGTTTTTCCAAAATATACAAAAAATACAAAAGTATGAAAAAAGTGGTTGATTTTATCGTTCTATTAAATGAGCCACTTTTTTTAACTTTATTTATCAGGAGGTATAACATGGCT
>CALXVS010000047.1 GCA_944392145.1 uncultured Alphaproteobacteria bacterium
ACGTTACGTTCTGTTCTTGCTCAATCGTCCGCTTCCATCCTTATTATAACACTATTTTATCTAACAATCCTTGCGAAAGCGAGGATCCAGAAAAACTAATACCGCTTTTCCTGCCCTTAACGCCCCGCCAAAATAAGGAATTATTGCCCTGGATGCCCGATCGGGGTCGGGCATGACGGGAGGGGGGGGGAGCGTCATCCTTGCGAAAGCGAGGATCCAGAAAAACTAATACCGCTTTAAAAGCCTTTTTGTTTTTTACGACGCCATAACTGCCGCGAGGCTTGCATTTCTGCCGGTCGTTCGGCTGTTACCGTATGGGCAGCTTCTTGCTTTTTCAAACGCTTTTTAGCTGTGATGGGAAACTTGCGCTTTGTTCTGGCCACACCCAAACGCTTTTCTTTTTCCTCTTGCGCCCGACGCAATTCCTCTCGCCGATAAGCGGCACGTTTTTCCTCTAATAACCGACGACGCTCTGCCATATTTGCCCGCAATAACGATGTGCGCAACGGTGATTGATGTAATTTTTTCTGATCTTTTTCCAAACGTTCAATTTGACCGGCTTCCTCACGTTGTTGAATTTCTTTGGGGGTAATCATGTTCGTCCAAATCTGACCGCCGCTTTGCGTCGTCAGGGTGGAAAGCGGGTTAAACCCCCTGACCGTAAACCCCGACCGCATTTCAACAAGATTACCGATATTATTATTCGCCAAATGAATCGGCAAGGGTGTCAAAGCATCCAACCCGTCAATGACCGCTGCCCGCGTCAAATGAATGTTCATTGAACTTTGCATATACGGATACGCCGTGAAAAAACGCACCGCTTCAGCCCCCGATAAAGCGTCATAGGCGGTTTTTAAATACCCCGCGGCTTCCGCATAACTTAACGTGTTAATCAATGACATCTTACCCTCACAAAAAAAAGACCCCTTAAAAGAAAGAATCAGGCGCGAACCTTATCTTCTTTAAGGGGTATTTTAATCGATTTTCAAAATTTTGTCAATCTGTTTTTTTTACTTTTAAAATAACACCGTTTTCAACACCCGTTACCACAACTGCCGTACCGGCTTTTAATGGGGCATCACAGGCGGCCAACCATACCGTATCCCCCACTTTAACTTTGGCCCGACCCTCCACAACATCTTCGGTCAACGGATACACACGCCCCACATGTGTGGCAGCGGGATCGTTTAAATGTTCATACCCGACGGGAACTTTTGTTTCTTTGATAACGCGCCCGTAAACGCGCCACCCGATAACGGCGAATATCGCCGACACAAACGCAAACCAAACCAGTTGGTCGGTCAGGGGCATCTCAATAAACAACGTGCTGCCTCCCATGACAAAGGCCGACAGGCCGAACCAAACCAAATACACACCCGGCATAAATAATTCCAAAAAGACGAATATCAGGCCAACCAACATCCATTGTAATAAAGTCATGGGGGGAAACTCTCCTTACTTATGTTTTTTGACAAGTGTCGCTTTATCCATGGACATAGCCGGCGGGCATTTAAACGAGGCCGCTGTATTGACCGTGTCTTTTCCCGCAAAAACTTCTTTTGCGATTTCGGCAACCCCGGCAATAGATCCCATCACGTTGGCCGTATCCAACGGCATCAACAGTAATTTTTGATTCGGTGAGGTAACAATGCCTTGCAACGCCTCAATATATTTTTGACCCAAGAAATAATTTAAGGCTTGAACATTCCCCTGCCCGATGGCATCGGATACCATTTTGGTTGCATTGGCCTCGGCTTCGGCAGAGCGTTCGCGCGCTTCGGCCTCACGGAACGCGGCTTCACGCTTTCCTTCGGCGGCCAAAATGGCGGCTTGCTTTTCCCCTTCGGCCTTTAAAATTTCCGATTGACGGAACCCTTCGGCATCCAAAATATTGGCACGTTTTTCCCGTTCGGCTTTCATCTGGCGTGCCATAGAATCAATTAAATCCCGCGGCGGCGTAATATCTTTAATTTCAACACGTGTGACTTTGACACCCCAGGGAATCGTTGCTTCATCCACCACGGACAGCAATTTATGGTTAATAGCATCCCGTTGTGACAACAATTCATCAATTTCCATACCGCCGATAACCGTTCGGATATTGGTCATGATTAAATTCAAAATCGCTGTGTGCAAATCGCGCACCTGATACGCGGCATTCACGGCATCTTGAATTTGAAAAAACAACACGCCGTCAACGGTTACCATCGCGTTGTCTTTGGTAATCACCTCTTGCGACGGGACGTCAATCACCTGCTCCATCCGGTTTAACCGGGCACCGACAGTTTCAACAATCGGCATCAAAATGTGCAATCCGGGCGTCAGGGAACGCGTAAAGCGACCGAAACTTTCCACGGTGTATTCATGCCCTTGCCGCACCACGACAATGGATTTAAACAAAATAAATAACATCACAACGACTAAAACAAGTGCCACTTCCATGATAACCCTCCTTTGGTTTATAAGTGATTATAAGACGATGCTAACGGTTTTAAAAAAACCTGTCAAGCAAAAAAGTCAATCCGTATAAAAATAATGGTTGGGATCGGGAATACGTTTCCAGTTAAAGGCATACTCTTTATACACGGCTTCATGATCAAACGATGCAATGCTTTTAAACGTTCCTTCGGCCGTCACACGCGGGGCATGATCCGGCGTATAATATTTTAATTTGGCAAAATCACGGCTGAACATATCTATTTTATTCGGCGTCAGCATGTTAAAAGCTGCCGTGGAAAAAAACGTTGCCACCCGGTTTAATTCCGGTGTCAACAACCCCAGTAATTCGGCCGGCACCGTTTTGGGCAACGTTTCAATATCGGGGAAAACCGTTTTATAATCGGTTTGTTCGCGCGGGTGGGCTTTTATGACAACCTCACGCGGGTCATATTCGGATAAAATAGCCCGATACAGCATGATTTTATCGGCCTGTGTCATGATTTTATCTTCACTTAACGGTTGCGTAATTAACAAAACCTTTTTATGCGTTAACACGGTCCGTTGATCCGGCGTCACACCGAATATAGCGGTAATTCGGGTGCGTTCCGCTTCGGTTTTTGCCTGCCACAAGGCATTGATATCCATGTATTCCAATTTGTCATGATTGATATCCAGCCCGCCGGGATACCGCACGGTATAAAAGCGTTTAAATCGGTCCTCTTTCAATTGTTCGGGAAACGTCACATAATCGCGCAATCCGTCAGTGAACGGATAAAAGTCAAAATTGCGCACAAAAAAGTCGGAAAAAACCGTTTCAACATTCCCGTAAACCGGCACCTTGCGACCGTTTAACAATAAATAAGCCTGTTGCCGAATCACGTTGGCCACAACGGGCAGTTCCTTTGGGTCACGCACGAACAAGGGCAATTTGTTCGGCACATCCCCGAAAATAGCCGACGGTCCCAACATAAATAACGTTGTATCAATTTTATCCGTAAAGCGCAGGGTGTATAAAAAAAACGCATATACCGAATTGGCCAAAAAAATCTGATTTAACATATTGCCTCCTGTTTTTTTGTTCAGCATACAGAGAAAAAAATTAAAGGGCAAGATATTTCTTGACTTATTTATTTAATTTATGTATCATTAAAAAACAGGAGATAAATATGATCCATCGCTTTCAAGAACCTACTCTTCCCATATCAAATGCCGCTTATCAAACACGGCTGAAACGCCGTGCCCGCCTTGAATTAAACAAATTACTTTATCGCTTGCGTAAATGTCCGCTAAATGTTCGGACGGAAGAAATGGATGAAATCCGTGAGCATCGTTTTACGGGAATTGGCAGTATTCAGCACTTTTTAGCCCGTGCTTTGATCGGGATAGCCCCCGAATCCCGTCTATCCGGTCTTTTCGGGGAAATGATGCCCTATGTCGCCCGACCTCCGGAAAATAATCGTTTAAAATGGGAAACATCCGGTTTATTCGGAAACCGTATAATGGGACGGCAAGAAGCCTATGCTTCTTTGCGGCCGGCGGCAGAAGTGCTGTTTTATTTATCCGATAGGGATTTTGATGCTTTTTATACCCGTGTGACGGCCAAAGACACCGCGTTTGAAAAAATTGCCGCCCTAAAACGGAAAAACCTGCATAACGTGGGGCAACTTGTCACATGCAAAGTGCCACATTATGCCCGGTTATTGATCAGTTCCTCCTACCGTCAGGCATATAAAATATATCGGCACGCCCAAACAAAAGAGCGCGCGTAAACATTTTTTTAAGACGGGTCGGAACAATCCTCTCCACTCCATCCGGGCAGACATATGCAATCAAACTCTCCCCCGCACGTCGGATATAACCGACCATGATTGTCACATTCAGATTCGGTTGACAGATCGGGGTAAAAATAGGCACAATTAAAATCGGCACCGCAAGGAAACCATTCAAATCCGATTGCTTGAGAAGGCAGATTGTTACTTAAAAGTGTTTCAAGGTCATCTTGCAAATTACAAACCTCTATGTCTAATATAAGGACTCATTGCCCTGGATGCCCGACAGGAAAGGGCATGACGGGAGGGGGGGCGGTCATCCTTGCGAACGCGAGGATCCAGGAAACACTTATTCCGCTTTTATTGACGTTGACGCCCCGCTAAAATAAGG
>CALXVS010000048.1 GCA_944392145.1 uncultured Alphaproteobacteria bacterium
CTTACGCTGTTCCCAAGAGTTAGTGATAAAATAGCACAAAAAAAGCCAAGAAACCTTGGCCTTTTGTGACAATATGTTGTTTCTACTAAGCTTCCGTAATATCTGTACCACCACTTAATATAAAATCCCTCAATAATTTATGCACTCTAATATTAATTTTGGGCAATGGGATTTTTGTTTTTTCAATGGCTTCAAAATATTCTTTGGCTTTTGTTTTATCAACTGATTTGATAAGCTCATCAAAACGACCAAATTCGTTCAAATTTGTTTCAGATACATCTGATTCCATGATATTTCTTAACTGAGTTGCATCAAGTCCTAATGCTCTTGCTACTTTTGAAATTTGATCGTTCTTCGCGGTGGCAATGTATTCTGTAATATAGTCACGGAAAGATTTCCCTTTTTCCATAACTACATCACCTCGCTGTACATCATGCAAAAAGATATTTGCAAACTTTTGCTCTTCCTGAGACAGCATAGCAAACGACTTATGCAGTTCATTTAAAGTGTTTTCTTGCTCAGCCTTATCAACGTTAGGCTGTTCAATTACTTTTAGATACTTTTCAAATCTTGAATTCATATAGTCTGCATCAATAACATCTGTGTCAATTTCTATCAGATGGGTAGCAATATCATATGGCAGGTCTGTTCCGCCGCCGTTTCCACCGCCGCCTTGAAGTTCTTTATAACGCAGAGCCAAGATTTTATATGTTGTTTCGTTAAGCAGAACATCAATTATTAATTTAGGCTTACCGCTTCCTTGTCCAAATTCGTAATGAAGCTCTTTCCATCTAAATCCTTGAATTTTAGCGGCCTCAAGATAATCGTTCAGTTCTTTGAAAAGTTTTGCAAACTGTGCTTTTTCGTTTACATCGCTTGGTAATTTTTCAAAATTCTCAATTTTTGCATTCTCAAAAAGGTCATATATTTCTTTATAAAAATAATTTATCTTATCGAGATTACGAGGCAACCGCTCAACAAACAGACCGAAAGGTTTATCGCCCGAATACAATTTTACAGCCTCGCCAATGTTGCGTTCCATTGTATGAGGGTAGCGATAATAGCGAATGGTTCCAAAAGGTTTGTCCGGGCCAAACAGTCTATTTGTTCTCGAAAAGGCCTGAATAATATTTTCGTACTCTATTCGTTTATCCAAATACAAAGTGTTTAACCACTTAGAATCGAAACCTGTTAACATCTGATTTACAACGATTAACAAATCAATTTCTTTCTCAGGTTTCTTATCAATACCCCAGTAAGGATCATTGTGGGCCATTCTTAGAGCAATATCTTTTTTAAATTTTGCGTGCGTTGGAATTGAAAAATCCATACCATATCTGTCATTATAGTCGGTGATAATTTCAGCCATACCATCTTCTTTGAATACGGTATTTTTCTCATTCTTTCCCGCATCGCTGGCATCAAAAAGTGCTGTGATTTTAAGCGGACTTTTTTCTTCCTTAAACAGCCTGTAGTACTGAATTGCTTCAGTTATACTACTTGTTGCTAAAATTGCGTGGAATTTGCTGTTGTGACTGAGTGTTTTCCAATTTTCCAGTATGTCTTGTACAACGGCTTTTCTGTGCTTTTCACAATTATATTGGCTTACAGGGACGTAATCTTCTATACCTTTGATGTATTTCCCATCATTTGAAAAAGACCCTGCCATGTTCACAGATCTCATAAATTTGTAATAAATCGCAGACTTTTCGGGATTATCAATTGCTTCTTCCACAGAGGAAGCTCTTGCTTTTTCAAGTGCAATAGCCTGTCTTAAGTCCTTATCCGCATAGGTCAGAACTTTATATGGGTCGAAACCCAACACATTTTTATCCCGGATACCATCGGCGATGCTGTATCTGTGTAATTCATCCCCAAATACTGTAGCGGTTGTATTCATTTCGCGCTCATTTTCTTCCAATATAGGTGTACCGGTAAAGCCGAAGAAAATTGCATGAGGGAACGTATCTTTTATTGTAATCAACATGTCGCCAAATGTAGATCTGTGCGCCTCATCAACAATAAACACAATTCTCTTGGAATTCATTTTTTGAATATCGCTTGCTTTTAGGCCACCGTCCTCTTTAATTCGGCTCATTTTTTGAATTGATGTAACTATAAGAGTATCTGCCGGGTCTGGACTTTTTAATCTGTTTACAAGAACATCAGTGTTTTCTGTGCCTTGAACAGTTACACGTGCACTTGAAAAATTTTGATAGGCTTTGAGCGATTGTGTTCCCAATTCTATACGATCAACTAAAAATACAACCTTATCTGCATCTTTAGAATCTGCAATGAGCTGGGCTGATTTGAAACTGGTCATTGTCTTTCCGGATCCAGTTGTGTGCCAAATATATCCGCCCAAGAGATTAGGTTGTGTCCAATCCGTTTTTGAAACTTTATCAGAAATAGCGGCGGCGGCATAGTACTGATAGCTTCTCATGACTTTCAAAATGCCATCAGTATCATCAGCGATGGTATAAAAACCAATTAACTGATGGGCCATCGGAATGGAAAGTAGTGATGAGCCGATGACTTTCCAATCATTTATTGGCTCATTGTTCACGTTGGCCCAATGAAAGAAAAAGTCTTTATTGAATTTTCCATCTCTGCCAGGATTTGCAAAATAAACAGTTTCTTCCGGGTTCATGGCAACAAAAATTTGAATGAGACCAAATATGCCAGTAAACAATCCCTCGTGAGAATACTTTTCTATTTGGTAGCATGCCTGACTTACAGGAATTCCGGTGCGTTTAAGCTCAATATGGATAACCGGCATACCATTAATAAGAAGCATTAAATCTCCACGGCGATCATTCAGGACGGCCGATTTGCTCTTAAATATAGGCTGTTGCACTATTTGATAGCGGCTCTGTCCGGCGGCAATTTCCATCCGGTCATATATTTTGAGGCTGACTTCCTTACCAAAATGTAATTTATCATCAGGGTTATCCCTTACGATAGACACTGTTTTGCCATTAATGAACTCATTTAACTTAAACGGTGTTTTCAAAGCAATTATTTGCTCGATAAGTTGTTGCATTTCTGTACGAGTTAGCCTGTAATCGTTCAAACGATCCTTTTCACGATTGTTTTCGAATAAAATATTGGCCCAATTTTGTATAAGATCCTCTTCAGTTGGGAACCTTAATACATCTTTTTCCCAACCTTTTGTTGAAAGTAACTCTATAAGAGCTTTTTCAAAATCTTTTTCTTCTGCAAATGCCATCTTTTTAAGTTTCCTTTCAAAATTTCTATACAAACATCTTTTCTAAGCAGGCTTTTTTGATATTTTTCAATTTTTCCAACTTACGCTGATGAAGAGTGATAAGGTTATCAAGG
>CALXVS010000049.1 GCA_944392145.1 uncultured Alphaproteobacteria bacterium
CATATACCGCTCTTTGATAAAACCCGTCCGCGCTGACGCTATCGTCTTACTAAATTGATCTACCGTCTCATTCTCTCTATACTGTCGCGCCGCCTGCTCATACCCTAATATCCCTACCAGGCTCAATACTCCCATCACCGCCAGAACCCCCAGCGTCTCTACCATCGTCCGTCCATGATCAAGCAGTTGGCTTTTTGCCCATATGTACTTTCGAACCATAATATACACCTATTATTTAGTTTAAACCGTATAAATAAGTGTTTCTCCCCAAGAAAAACAAATATCGTTATCAATGGTAACAAAGATTTTGGCTTTTGTCAACAAAAAAACAAAAATATTTTTTATTTTTAAAGGAATATTTTTGTTTTAAAAAAAAAGGGGGGGGGAATGACTTTGACACATCGCGAAAATATGGACTCATTGCCACGAACCCTTGGGGCAAGCCCAAGGGTGACGATAAAAGAAGAGTCCCGGACGCTGACCTAACTCCGACCGTTATCCTTTTCCCCGTTTGCATCAACATAAACGGTTCCATAACAACATTGTTCTCCCGTCCCATCCGCTCTTTTAAAGGCGGCACTTGATCCGGGGTAAGTCCCCTCTTTTAAATCCACAATATCGCACCGTGCGACACCTCCCGAACAAGTAACCCCACACGCTGCGTTTTGTGCAGGACAAACCTGCGAAACAACGGTTGTTTCTGCTTGTTCACAAGAGTTATCGGGATGATCTGTCGGGCAGGAGTTATCGGCGCAACAGGTATCGCAGCAAGCGCCCGTTCCATTGTCGCCGCCGGCCCCACACCAGAAGAAAGCGTGAATCCGGTCAACTTGAATGACGTTTTTATTGACCCCTGACGCATCAGTAAAATTCATGATTCCTGTCGGAACATCAACTTTTTCATCGTTTTTATTTCATACCATCTTTTTAAAAATTTCAAAACTTATTTAAAAATATGTTGATAAAGTTTTTCATCCCTGATAAAAAAAACATGTGAATAAAATTCTGATAATCGGTTTATTTATCTTTCTCTTTTTCGCTTCATTACTTTTTACAGTAAATAAGCGTTCTTTGAATAGCTTGTTTTTTGAGGTTCCGGCTTTTTCATATGAAGAAATATCTATTTCAGTGGAAAATGAACCTGTTATAAAAGAAGGGAACATACTTATTCCCATTACCTTAACAACCACCCGACCCGTCACAATAACCGTGGCAGGGACAACACATCAGGTAAAGATTGACCGTTTGGCAAAAGATTACTTTTTACCCGTCAATATTGCTTTCAAAGATAAAAAAATACAATATCTTTTACAAACACTCCCTAAATATTTTCCAAATTTTTCCACACACAATTCATCCGATCAAAAAGGATTCGTATTCATTTCCATGCATGGTCTGGCTTTAACCGATCCGTCTTACAGTTTTATTTCAGATATGGATGGTCATGTTGTTTTTTATCGCGGGCATCCCAAAATAAGACAAAGTATGTTTCATTTAAAAAAAGTCACTCTTTTGAATGGAAAAATACGCTATATTACACATGTTCAAGACGGGTGGGGATTAGATAAATCTTACATTGTCGGGTATCACTTAATTATGGATGAAAATTTTCACGAATTAGATCGTGTAAAATTATTAAAAACGGATAAACATGACGCTTTATTGGCCGATGAACACGATATTTTGATGTTGGATGACGGACATTACATTTTGATAGGACAAGATATTATTGAAACAATTCTTCCCGACAACAACAAATCTTTAATTACCCATCAGGTGATTCAAGAACAAAAAAATGGGAAAGTTTTACTTGACTGGGATAGCAAAGATTATCCTGAATTACAAAAAGCTTGTTATGAAAAATGCCCCGAACTTCATTCTTATAATGCTGATTATATTCATGTAAACAGTTTGTTTATTGATCCGACGGATGACAATTTGATTGTCTCATCCGCATCGGGATATTTTATCATGAAGTTGGATCGTAAAAACGGCAATATCCTGTGGATACTGGGCGGAAAAGCAAATCAATTTCAAATACCAAAGGAAGCAGAATTTGTCCGTCAACACTCTGTCCATCGGCTGGATGATGGGCGCTTAATTATGTTTGATAATCACTTTCCCTCTTTATCCAAACTTGAAATGCAGTATCATAATCGCTTGTTTAATTATCAACCGGCACAAATTTTGATTTTAGATTTAGATGAAAAAAATAAATCGGTCAGATCTTTTGAAAAAATTCCCTTGAACTTCCTAGCGCGTTACATGGGTTCTGTGCAAAAATTATCCGATAATCGTTGGCTCATCGGTTGTGGCAGTTCAAATACTTGCACGGCAAGGATGATAGATCGGTCCGGACATATTCTATGGAATATGAAAGCTGCCCCCCCCTATAAGATGTTTCGTGCCTACTGGTACGAATCCTTAAAATAATATCCGCCATGTAAGCCGATGATACCCCCTAAAAACATCCGTTTCAGGATGTTTTTAGGGAGCATGCCCCTCTCGGTTCAAGTCCCACACGCTCCACGTA